>NZ_JBELPZ010000005.1:0-28084 GCF_046000445.1 Flavobacterium rhizosphaerae
TATGACATTTATGTTATCGACCTTGCCAAAGGCACTGCTGCAGAGGCTAAAAACGTAGGCCTTCCGGTAAACTCAGGTAAAGATGATTTTGCCTTTAGCTTTAACGACACTAAGGAGATGGGCTTTTTCTCGAGTAACCGTGATGGTTTTGACAAGCTTTACAGCGCTACGCCGGTATGTGGTGTTGAAGCCATAGTTATGGTACGTGATGCCGATACGCAGGAGCCTATTGCAGTAGCCAAAGTATCGATACTTGATGAGAAGAACAACGTGATAGAAACCCGTGAAACCACAGCTGACGGCAAAGTGGTCTACAATGTAGACTGCAACCGCAAGTACACCATCCAGGTAAGTGCTGAAGGGTATGAGAACAACAGCTGGCCTATACAGGAGACTAAAGGCGGCACTGTAACGGTAAATGCCGACATGAAGCCTATAGCACCCCCTGTTGACCCTATAGTGGTAAGCGACATCTACTTTGAGTTTGATAAGAGCAACATCACCAAAGAGGCTGCTTTTGAGTTAGACAAGATTGTAGGTTTGATGCAGAAATACCCTGAGATGGTTATTATGGTAAAAGCACACACCGATAACCGTGGTAGTGACCGTTACAACATGAGGCTGTCTAACCGCAGGGCTAAGAGTACGGTACAGTACATCATCTCTAAAGGCATTAGCAAAGAGCGTATCTCAGGCCAGGGTTATGGTGAGAGTGAGCCGCTTATCGACTGTAAAGCAAACTGTACCGAAGAGGAGCATGCTAAAAACAGGAGAAGTGAGTTTGTTATTGTGAAGAAAGGTGAGGAGTCAAAGTAAACCAAACGCGTTACTTAACAAACCTTACCAAATAATTATAGGGGCTGCTTAAGGGCAGCCCTTTTATATTATAAATTTTATGTAGTATTTTACTTGGCTGTAAGCTGTTAATGGAAAATATTACAAAGTAATATTTGAGAGGATACAGGTTTACTGTTTTAAGGGCCTTATAAGCTGCATTTTTAAGTAATGAAGGAATGGTATAATGTGGTATAAGGACATCATGAGTAAACTTATTAGAACCAAAAAAGAGGCTTTTAAAGCCTCTTTTTTTATGGTAATTAGTAAACTATCAATTAGTTTACCGTAATATTATCAATCTGTATGGTTGTTGTAACACCATTGCCGCCATGATATTCAAAAACAAAGAAACCATTTCCGGTTAAGCCCGCAGGTATGGCATACGTTCCTGCTGTTGTAAATGAATTTTGAGAAGTTCCCGGTGTTGTTGGGTAGTTAAGGTTATTAAACTCAGATGTAATGTCAACAAAAGTATCTACATTAAATACATCCCCGGCTTCATAATTTTCTTCGGTTACATAATAAACCTTTAAGCATTCGCCAGCCATATAGCGTATCTCTTTATCAAAAGTAAAGCTACTGGCATCGCCAAAGTTTACAGGCACAAAAAAGAAGGTACGGGCAGTTACGCCATTAGGGTTACTACTGCCTGCATAAGAGGTCATTTCAATGTATTTATTGCTGCTGAAAGTTGTCAGTTCCCAATACCTGCCGCCTACAAGATAGTCATTAATATATTTAGGAAAAGCCTGTTGATCTACAGCATAGCTTTCAAAATCTTCTGTAAATGAGCCTGAGAAAGTAATATCGGCACCACCTTTAGCTGTTGGGCTCAGGCTTCCAAAACGCTCCTGATCCAGTTTTATATCCTCTTCAGAACGCGCCATAAACTGAAAGTCGCTTCCGTATTTGGTAAGCACACCCCTTACGCGCCCGCTGTTGGCAGGAATAACATCTCCTGAAAAATTAGCATAGCTGCTGGTTCGGAATATAATACTGTTGCCTAATTCGTCAATAAGCCTCCTGTTAGTGGCGCCACCTGCAGTATTTTCATCATCATCTTCATCAAAATACGTACCGCCTAAATACTGATATTCAAACTGAACGTTTTCAAGTTCTATCAGTGTATTAAGGTTGGCATTATTTAAAGCTTGGGTTATAGACATTGTTCGTACCAATTGCTCCTCACTAACCTTTTCAGAACATGAGGGTACCAAATGCTCTTTGTAATCAAACTGGCTTATACGGCCAATTGAGCCATTATAAAGCGCTCCTATAGCCAGTGAACTGTTTACCTTAGCATAATATAAGCTATCCAGCTTTATATATACTTTGTTTCCCGGGTAAAAGCCTTCGCCAAATAGTGAGTTATCATCTATAGCCACACTAAAGCCAATTGGGGCCTGCCCTTCGGTGGGCAGTGTTTGCATGTAAACGGTTTTAAAGAAGTTACCCCTTTCATCGCTTGAGTTTACATAGGCTTCTATAATATCTTCCTGGTTAACCACCTGGTTGGTATACATAACCGGTGCAGTACCAGCCATGGCAAATAGTTGTGCAGGGGTTTTATTTGCTATAAGCCCCGGGTTTTCGCATTCTACAACTACGGTACCGTAATCATCGTTATTTGC
This sequence comes from Flavobacterium rhizosphaerae, assembly GCF_046000445.1. Classification (NCBI taxonomy): domain Bacteria; kingdom Pseudomonadati; phylum Bacteroidota; class Flavobacteriia; order Flavobacteriales; family Flavobacteriaceae; genus Flavobacterium; species Flavobacterium rhizosphaerae. Next base: position 2,469 of record NZ_JBELPZ010000005.1, read on the forward strand.
ACAGCCAGAAAATACAGCAGAAAATACTACTGTAAGGGCTGCAGCTTTCAAAAATTTTGATTTCATAATAATTTTTTTGTATTAGTGTATAAATACATTGTCTACCTGGTAAGACCCGTCTAAAGCACTGTTGTTTCCACTACCCACTACCTTAAAGCCAATGTATGCAGTACCGCTAAAGTTTGCAAGGCTTATATCTCCTGAGTCCATAAATTCAAAATACACAGCATTGGTGCCGGGCGTATCGGCATCAAGCCTTGTCCATGTGGCGGTATCAAGGTTTGTGCCGTTAAAATCGGTCGAGATAAATACTTCAAATGTGTTATCTGCAGATGTTACATAGCTTTGTGCCACTTCAAAGTTTAATATCCTGCTGTTGTTTTCTGGAAGTTCAAAAGCAGGTGAAATAAGCCATCCCACATTTACATCATTACCCGACTGAAATGAGCTGAATTCAGCATAGCCATTGCCGCTGTATTTTTGTATCTTCCATACAGCGCTGCCTGTTTGGGCTATATTAAGCCAGCCTTCGGTAACTAAAATGGTGTTATCGGCACCCATGTTAAATTGTTCGCCAATAATTACAGGTTCGTATGGAGGCAGTTCCGTATCGTCATCGCTTAGACAGCTTGTAGCTAAAAGGGCTACAAAGGCAGTGTACATTAAATTCTTCATATAATTCTTCATAGCTTTTTAAAAAGTAAAGTATAGGTTTACAAAATATGTTCTTCCGTATCCGTAAAAATATTTAGGGGCAAACGGGGGGGTACCACTGGCCACATCCTGTCCAAGCTCCTGGTAGTTTGCATTTCTTCCCTGTTCAAAGCCACCTGTTTTATAGGTTTTATTAAATACGTTGTTTATGCTGGCAAAGAAACCTACAAGGTGTTTGCCAAACTTCCATGATTTACCACCCTGAAGGTTGAATAAAAAGAAATTATCAAATTTTTCCTGTTTAAGCAACTGGCTGGCATACGCCTCATCAACATTAGCAAAAGTATAGCCTGTTTCCGGATTATGGAAAAAGTTTGAGGTTCTTAACAGTGCCGATACATCTAAATAGTTATTGCCAAGGTAGTTTCCGTTAGCGCCAATCCACCAGTAATGCGGGTCGCGGTACTCCAGCCCTAAAGAGTAAGCCTGTTGCGGCATGCCGGCAAGCCTGTAGTTTTTAAGGGAAGATTTTCCGAAATTAACCGATGTAATAGGGGTGTTAATGTTTGTTACGCCGTCATCTGTGTTGCTAAACTGTGCCAGTGCATCATTATTAACCGTAACATTAGGGTTATTATCATAGGTATATTGCCCGTATGAAGCTGAAGCCATAACCTTTATGGTAGAGGTTACCTGATACTCAAGACCAAGCTCTCCGCCCATCATTTTTTTATTTATGCCGGTAACGGTTTCTGCAATAAAAGCATCGGCATCAGCCCCAACACCTTCAAACACACCTTCGCCATAAAAGAATGAGGTTTCAACCGCATTTTCTATCATGTTATAAAAACCGGTTACACGCCCTTTAAATTTAGGCGCCCTTATTATATAATTAATATCTCCGCCATATATGGTTTCGCTATCAATACCGTTAACAACGTTGTTGTTAAGCCTTGCGTTAGGAAAAGTATTACGTAACGTAGGGGCTTTGGTCATATATATACCGTTAACGGTAATCATATTACGGCCGTTTAATTTATAATTAAGCCCGCCCTTTACACCATAATTTTCAAAATCAATTTTTTCGCTTTTGCCAAAAGAGTTGTTGGCATAAAGCCCGTTGCGGTAAAGCCCCTCCCTTTGGTAATCAGAATGAGAATAGTTAAGGCCGGCGTAAAAATCTATTTTGGTGTAGGTAAATTTAAATTGAGCAAATACATCTGCCACGTTAGCAAACAGGTTGTAGTTGTAACCGTAAGTATCACCAACAACTACGCGCCTGTCGGGGCTATTAAGGTTGCTTTGCGCAAAGTCTCCCGCATAATAACTATCTATATCCTCAAAATACTGTCCGCCCAAAAGGTCGAGCAGGTTTTGGAAGTTATGTGATTTTGTATGCCTGTAAGTAGCACCCGCATTAAGTGTAATATGATCTGTTAACAGGGAACGGAAAATAGTATTTGCCGTTAATGTTTTATCATCAGTACGGTCTTCATACAAAACATAAGCGCTACGGCCTGTTGCTGTGCTTTGGTTAGCCCTGTACATGGCATCCCAGTCAAGCTGGCGGTTGGTTAAAAACGGCGCCTGTGCTGCATTGGTAAGTTGTGGCTCCTGGTCGCCAATAAAGCCAAGGTCGTTATCATACATTGAGGTAAAGTAGCTTGGCAGGTTACGGTAATAGGTAGGATCCGGGTTTTTAGCATTTTGGTAGTCTATACGGCTGTTACCTATTTTACCAAACTGGTAAGCCACGTTGGTGGTTAAAGAGCTGTTATCATAAATTTTCCAAAAATGGCTAAGCATTAAAATAGGTTCTTCTACATCCTTATCTCTCGAATTACGTTTTTTACCATCCTGGTAGCCCCAGTATGAGTTGTATTTTACCCCCGCAAGGTTTGTAACCTCCTGCGTGTTAGGAGAATTTTTACCCCTGCTGTTATAGGCATAAATACTGGTAAAGTTAAGGCTGTGGTGGTCATTAAATTTCTTTTCAAGACTTGCAAAAAATGAATTGGCATCATAATCGGTACCTTCAAAGTTACCTTCTTCGGCACCCCTTTTAGAGGCAGAAATTACATAAGCCCATCCATCTTTATTAAGGCCGGAAGCATAAGTAGCCATAACCCTCCAGTTATAATTTGTATTGGCGCCCGAAAAAGAAACCCTTCCGCCCGGCCTGTATATAGAGGCGCGCGTATTAATTTCCTGAGTACCTAATATATTTCCAAACGTATAATCACTTGGGGTGGAGCCCATGGTAAATTCCTGGTTACGGGTAGCATCGTTAAGCCCGCCCCAGTTGCTCCATTGTGGCCTTCCGTCATAAATCTTATTCATGATAACACCATTTATCATGGTCATACCATACTCATTGTCAAGGCCTCTTATCCTAAAGCGTGCCTGGCCCCAGTTAAAGGCGGCAGCCTGCTGAAAAATATCTCTTGATGCCTGTAGTAATCCGGCTGTATTTTCAGAGCCGCTGTTATCATCACCAAGGTCGTTATCGGTTATGGTAATAAGGCTTAGCTGCTGCTCAGATGTAATATCAAGTTCAAGCGAAATTACACCCATATCAAGGGTCTGCCCGTCATTAATTTCAACAGTAAATGTTTGCAGTACATACCCGGTACTGTTTACAACAATTTCAACTTTTCCGGGGGGAACATCGTTAAAAACAAAAACTCCTTCTGCATTGGTAACAACACTTTGCCCGGTACTTTCAATAGTGGCAACTACATTTTCAATAGGTTTCTGGGTTTTAGAGTCGAGTACTTTACCCGATACAGAAGCCGGAAGCTGAGCCCACGCACACATTACCTGCATCAGGATTAAAAGGCTGAAAAATAGTTTTTTCATAGGTAAAATTTGAATTAATCTTTCTATTTCGTCAAGTTAAAAATTTCTTAACGGGCGCAAATGTACACCATTTCAAAATATTATTTACTTTTGGCACCCCATTTGTTATAAAAATTGATATTAACTTAATATATTATAATATAGTAATGATAAAGCATTTAAGAGTTATTTTTTTATTCATAATTACCCTGCAATTTGCCCATGCACAAGGCGGAAGGCAGTTTAAGGTGCACACAGTTTCTTTCTATAATCTAGAAAACCTGTTTGACACCACAGACGACCCGAAAATTAATGATGATGACTTTTTACCTAACGGATCATACCACTGGACCACTGAAAATTACAAAAAAAAATTATCAAATCTTTCCCGCGTAATTGCAGAGATAGGCTCTACAGATAACCCCAACAATGCCCCGGTAGTAATTGGGGTATCTGAGGTAGAGAACAGGGGTGTACTGGAAGACCTGATTAAACAACCCGCACTGGCTAAATACGATTATGGAATTGTACATTTTGATTCGCCCGATAAGAGGGGTATTGATGTGGCCCTTTTATATCAGAAAAAATATTTTATACCGGTAAGTTACAAAAATATACCCTTATATATATACAGGGATGGTAATGTTGGCAAGAAGGAAGATTATAAAGAAGATGATGATAACACAGAAACCGGACGTGTGTACACGCGTGACCAGCTCTTGGTAACCGGTATGTTAGACGGTGAGCAGATAAGTTTTATTGTAAACCACTGGCCGTCGCGCTCGGGTGGCGAAAAGAGGAGCAGCCCTTTTAGAGAAGCAGCAGCAGCCCTTAACAGGAAAATTGTTGACTCGCTTTACAAAAATAACCCCGATGCTAAAATTATTACCATGGGAGACCTTAACGATGGCCCGTATAATAAAAGCGTGAAAAAGGTTTTAGGGGCAAAAGCCACACCCGAAGAAACTAAAAAAGGGGGGCTATATAACCCGATGGAAGAAATGTCTAACAAAGGTATTGGTACCCTGGCCTATCGCGATGCGTGGGACCTTTTTGACCAGATGATTATTTCTGAACCATTACTAAAAAAAGATTATAGCTCTTTCCGCTACTGGAAAGCCGGTGTATATAACAAAGCATTTATGACCCAGCAGGACGGGCGATACAAAGGGTATCCATTACGCAACAGTAATGGGGAGGCTGGTTTTAGCGACCACTTTCCCGTATATCTGTACCTGATAAAGGAATTATAGCTTTTTAAAATATAAACAAAAAAATGCCAGTGTATAAGCTGGCATTTTTTTGTTTTAGTACCTTTAAGGTAAATTTAAAAAAAACATTTTGTTATGGCTATTATGAAACCTTTTAACCTTAATAAATGGGTTGAAGATAACCGCCACCTGTTAAAACCCCCGGTAGGCAATAAAAACATATACCCCGATGCCGAAGATTATATTGTAATGGTAGTGGCTGGCCCTAATGCGCGAAAAGATTACCATTATAATGAAACCGAAGAGCTTTTTTACCAGTTAGAAGGCTCTATAAAAGTTATAGTTCAGGAAGACGGGCAGCGCAAAGAAATGGAACTTAATGCGGGAGATATGTACCTTCACCCGGGTGGCGTGCCCCACTCGCCGGTGCGTAGTGAAGGTTCAATAGGTTTGGTGGTAGAACGGGTTCGTGCCGGTAAAGGCTTTACTGACGGGCTTTTATGGTTTTGCGAAAATTGTAACAATAAACTGCATGAGGTTTATTTTGAACTGCACGATATAGAAAAAGACTTTTTGCCCCATTTTAAACACTTTTACAATAGCGAAGTCCTACGGACCTGTAGCAAATGCGGTACGGTTATGGAAGCCGACCCAAAGTTTGTAGCACAACCAGAAGGCTAATACTTTGGCAGCCCGTGCTAAAACCTTATATTTGTGAAAATATAACACAAACAGCTTAAAAAGTTATAAAATGGCAACACTTACTGATGTATCCGGAATACAGAAAGCACTAACACAATTAGGTATTACCGAAGTAAATAAAGGCAGTTCAACCGGCAGTAATAATTTTGCTGGTGGCGAAATAATATCATCATTTTCACCGGTAGACGGTTCGCTTATTGCAAAAGTGCAAACCTCCTCTGAAGAAGATTATGAAAACGCTATTGCCAAAGCCCAGGAGGCTTTTAAATCCTGGAGAATGGTACCCGCGCCAAAACGCGGCGAAATTGTACGCCAAATGGGCGATGAGCTTAGAAAGTACAAACAACCCCTTGGTGAACTGGTAAGTTTTGAAATGGGAAAAAGCCTGCAGGAGGGCCTTGGCGAAGTGCAGGAAATGATAGATATATGTGATTTTGCCGTAGGGCTGTCACGTCAGTTATATGGGCTAACCATGCACAGCGAACGCCCCATGCACCGCATGTATGAGCAATGGCACCCACTGGGTATTGTTGGTATAATTTCAGCCTTTAACTTTCCGGTAGCGGTATGGAGCTGGAACAGTATGCTGGCCTGGGTTTGCGGAAATGTATGCATTTGGAAGCCAAGCGAGAAAACACCACTTACAGGGGTTGCCTGCCAGAATATAATAAGGACAGTGCTGGAAAAAAATAATGTTCCGGAAGGTGTAAGCTGCCTGATTAATGGAAGGGAAATTGGAGAAAAGCTAACTAATGATACCCGTATACCACTTGTTTCTTTCACAGGAAGCACAAAAGTTGGACGTGAAGTGGGTAAGACAGTGGCAGGGCGATTTGGTAAAACTATATTAGAGCTTGGCGGTAACAATGCCATCATAGTTTCAGAACACGCCGATATTAATATGGTACTTGTTGGTGCCGTATTTGGCGCAGTGGGCACGGCCGGGCAGCGTTGTACCACTACACGCCGACTTATAATTCACGAAAGCATATATGATAAAACCCTTGAGGTATTAAAAAGTGCTTATAGTCAGTTAAAAATTGGAAACCCGCTGGACAGCAGTAACCACGTAGGGCCGTTAATTGATAAGGATTCGGTACAAAACTATCTGAATGCTATAGAAAAAGCCAAAGCCGAAGGCGGTAAAATAGTGGTTGAGGGCGGCGTTCTGGAAGGTGAAGGCTATGAGAGCGGCTGCTACGTAAAGCCATGCATTATTGAGGCAGAAAACGGTTATGACATTGTTCAGCACGAAACCTTTGCGCCAATTTTATATGTAATGAAATATAGCACTTTAGAAGAAGCTATTGCCATGCAAAATGATGTGCCGCAGGGGCTTTCTTCATCTATATTTACCAATAACATGCGCGAAATGGAGCTGTACCTGTCTCAGGCAGGGAGCGATTGCGGTATTGCCAATGTAAACATTGGTACCTCCGGAGCCGAAATAGGCGGTGCATTTGGAGGCGAGAAAGAAACCGGCGGCGGCCGCGAAAGTGGTTCTGATGCCTGGAAAGCCTATATGCGCAGGCAAACCAATACCATAAATTATGGCGCCAGCCTGCCGTTGGCACAGGGTATACGTTTTGACTTATAGTTTTTAAATTATACTCATAATACAATGGCGGCCCCGGGGCCGCCATTGTTGTTTTTATTCAAGCGTAACTTTAAGCAACTGCCTTTTCCCCTGGCTATATCCTAAAAAGTAGATTTCCCCGGTTTGTTGGGCTACATGCCCGTATGAGGCCTTATAGAACATATCTCCTTTATCATAATCTAAAACAGGTTTATATTCCATATTTCCATTGGCATCAATACATATAATATAAAAGCTGGAGTGTTTTTGTTTATTTTTTTCAAAACTCACACGTGTATCATCTAACCTGTCTAGGTTTGTTGAGGCATTAACAAAATAGTAGGTTTTATCTCCTTTTATTACAGAAGCGTATGAATATAAATAAGGCTGGTCTTTCGGAAGTTCTTCACTTTTATTAATATTACGAGACCATAATAGATTACCTGAATCATCTATTTTGCCTGTAATAATATCATCATAACTATACATATAATAATACATATTTGGCTTTGCTGAGTTGCGTTGTACATTCAACTCTGATGAAATATTATATTCTTCTGCATTAAAAACAATATCATTGTTATCTGTAATGTATACGCTACGAAATTTAACCGGTCCTATTTTTTGGGCTTTCTTTTTTCCATATCTGTCGGTCATAAATTGTTGACTAAAAGGATTATAAACGGTAGTTTCAATTTCCATGGTTTTGGGGTCGGCGGCGAAATAGCAAAACCCTTTGGGATCAGTGGGCTTATCAGTAACATATAATCCAATACAGGCTATCTTATCTTTTTTAGGAACTACTTTAACAAAAAAAGGGAGTTCTTTATCACTGCCAAGTATATTAGATTTTATTCCGTCTTTTGTTACGCTTGTAAGCTCTGATTGATAGTCCCACTTGCTTTTCTTTTTAACATTTTTTGATAAGGAAATATAATAAACTGCTTCTCCATCAAGGCTTACGGCAAGGTTGTCAAACGTAAAATCTTTATCTTTTAATGTGTTTTTATATTCCTGTTTAAACTTTAAATGGAGTGTTGTACCATCATAAACATAAATATCATGTTGTTCTTGTTTGTTTTTGACTAGCTTTAATGCTATGGCAAAAGCATTTTTATCTGCATTTACAGCCATGCTTCCTGTTTTATCTTCATCTAGACCGGCTGCACTCATAAGATGGGTAGCAGTGTCAATATAAGAAGCGTTCACGTTAAAAAGTTCTGTGGATGTAAATTTAAAATCATCTATACCTGCTGTAAATGCAGCACAGATATAGGTCTTTTTGTCAGGTGCCTCCCTCAAATCTACAAAGTAAATTTTGTTGTTTTTTATATACATCCCCAATAAGTTGCCTTCTGCTTTGCCTGTTTCATAAAAGTAGCTGTTAACAAGCTTCATATTACGGTCATAATGCTCAAAACTATAGGCTTCAAAATCATATGGGTCATAGGAATCATTAGATAAGGTGCGTGCCATAATAACCCCTTTTTCCCCAAGATCTTCTATATAAGCGATGTTAGAACGGTAATAATCATCTGTAAAAACTTCGCTGGTTTGGCTCTTAAAGTTTAAACCCTGTGCAAAAGATGTTACAATGGCAAAAAATGCCATAACACTGCAAATAATTGTTTTCATTGGTTTGTAAAATTAAATTTGCTTCAAAAATAAACTTTAAGCGTTTACTAAAATAAAAAATATTCAGTAACATTAACAAAGTATAACATCAGCTTAAGATTTTTTAAAGAAAGTTGTTTAGTACCTTGTGCAGATAACCTTGTAAATAACAACTTATGAAAAAATTTGCTATACTTTTTACGTTTCTTGCCGTTGCGGCATGTTCTTCAGATGATGATTCTTCTGATAATTGTACCGATGTATACACAGCCGGTTTAATTGTAACCGTTCAGGATGGCGGCGTTATGATGACTGACGGCGTAACCGTTACAGCTACCGATGGCGATTATATTGAAGAGCTTGCTTTACAGACCGATATGAAATTTCACGGTGCTTTTGAACGGGCAGGTACCTACAAGGTAACCGTTACAGCTGCCGGATACCAACCGTATGTTTCGGAAGATTTGATGGTTGATGAAGATGAATGCCATGTAATTACTGAAGAAATTACGGTGCAGCTGCAACCTGAAGCGGAATAATTTTTTTGTTCTTTAGATTCGGAATAATTATAAATAACTGAAGGTGTTTGGTTTATTAAGAATTTACGCTACATTTGCAGCTGTAAAAATTAAAATCAATAAAAATGCGTTTCACAATATCTAATAACAAGCTACAAGATACAAACGGTATGTTTGTACAGGCGCAGGGGTATTGTGTATTATTTTTCGGATAGATATAATCAATAATATAATATACAGCCCCGCGACATTGTCCCGGGGCTTTTTTTATGCCCATGCTAAAACAAAATTTACATAACAGCATATATAACCGTCCGGATTTTATTGGGCAAAACGGCTATTATAGCTCAGGACCGCATATTCCCTTGTGAAAGGAGGAATACAACCTTTTTGTAAGGTAAAGCCCGGTCCCGTTAACGACCGGGCTTTTTAATTAATTAAAATAAAATGGCAAAATTAAAATTAAGGGGTAACCACCTCATAGCAATAGGTTTTCCGCAAAACCAGGCAATTAGTATTGCAATGGAAGACATGAAGAAGTATTATAAAAGAGAATCAAACGAAAGGGTATTGGCAATGCTGAAGCACGTTCTTGCCGAACCTGAAAAATTTAAAGGCCACGGCATTTTCGGGCGTACAGCAGAAGTGCTTCTGGATGCTAAAAAAACCGAAGCCCGAAAGCTGAATACCACCCGGGCACCATATACTATTTTTGGTGAAAACGGTATTGATGCCAGTGCCAAAGAGCAGCTATATACGGCGCTAAAGTTACCGGTAAGCAAAGCCGGCGCCTTAATGCCCGATGGACATGGGGGTTATGGCCTGCCCATTGGCAGTGTGCTGGCTACAGAAAATGCTGTAATACCCTATGGGGTTGGTGTAGATATTGGCTGCCGTATGTGCCTGAGTATTTTTGATATAGATACCTCTTACCTGGAAGGGCATAAAGATAAGTATGTAGGTATACTCAAAAACCATACACGTTTCGGGATGACAGAGGTGCACAGTAGTCCGGCCGACCATGAAATTTTTGAGCGAAAGGAGTTCAGCACAATACCCATTATTAAAAACCTGAAGGATAAAGCCTGGAAACAACTGGGTTCCTCAGGAGGAGGTAACCACTTTGTTGAGTTTGGCCAGGTAACAATTGCGGGCCATGACAGGGTTTTGGGGCTGCCTGCCGGCAATTATGTAGGAGTGCTTTCGCACAGCGGTTCCCGCGGGCTGGGTGCCAGCATCGCAAAAGAATATACCAACAGGGCCATGAAGCAAACCCCTTTGCCCAGAGAGGCAAAGCACCTTGCGTGGCTGGGCCTTAATACGCACGATGGGCAGGAATACTGGCTAGCCATGAACCTGGCTGGCGATTATGCCTCTGCCTGCCACCACGACATACACAGGCGTATTGCAAAAGCGATGGGTGCAAGGCCGCTGGCAATGGTAGAAAACCACCATAATTTTGCGTGGAAAGAAGTAGTAAACGGGCAGGAGCTTATTGTGCACCGAAAAGGGGCAACCCCGGCAGGTAAAGATGTGCTGGGCATTATACCCGGTAGTATGGCTTCGCCCGGATTTATTGTGAAAGGCAGGGGCAACGTGGCATCACTCAGTTCGGCATCCCATGGTGCGGGCAGGCTTATGTCACGCTCAAGTGCCAAACAGCAAATTACAGGCAGCGAACTCAAAAAGGTGCTGGCGCACCACGGGGTAACGCTACTGGGTGCCGGGCTGGATGAAGCGCCCATGGCCTATAAAGACATTTATAAAGTTATGGCACAGCAAACAGAACTGGTTGATGTTCTGGGCACTTTTACCCCTAAAATTGTGAGGATGCACAAAGGATAATAAATGGTTTATAGTAAGAAGAAGATACATTTTAAAAACAAAAACAATGGGAATTACCACCTACGAAGTGATGTACATCCAGGCAAGGGATAATTACCCTTATAATGTGGAGGAGTGCATTGAGAAACTTCAATATGTAATTGCGGCCGATAATGAACATGCCGGCGCGCACTACCTTATGGGGCAGATTTATGAGGAGCAGCTTACTGATTATAAACAGGCAGAGTATTATTACAGGATGACGCTTTACCTTGACAGGGATTTTGCACCAGTATACAGCCAGTATGCCACGATGCTCATTAACCTGAACAGGATTGAGGATGCTTATAAAATTATTGAGGCAAGCCTTAGGGTACCCGGTATAAAAGAGGCAAAAATGGATTACCTGAAAGGTTTGTTGTACGAGAAGTATGAAATGTACAATACCGCTATAGATTTGTATAATAAGGCAAAACTTGGCGGACTGAACAATGAGTTTATTAGCTGGATGGACGGGCATATACAACGGGTGAAAGACAAAAAAGCCCTACAGAAAAAGCTCAGTAAAAAGGCTAATAAAAATAAGCCTTCAACATCTAAGAAAAAGCAAAAAGCTTCTTGACGAAAATCCGCACTAATGCGGATTTTCTTTTTAATTCCGTCCCCCTTCTTCGGGGTATAAGGTATGCACAGGGTCGCTTTGCCAGTATTCTTTAGTATCGGCATTCATTATGGTAAGCGGGCCTTTATAAGCAGCCCCGGTATCCAGGTTCCAGATGTTGGCTTTGTTTACAGGGGTGGTTTCACTAAGGCGGCTCACAGGAGTATGCCCAATATACACTTCCTTATAATGGGTAAAGCGTTTGGGGTAAAACGGGCTGTCTTTTTTTATATTGGTATCAAGAGCCAGGGCTGTTTCCCAAAGGGTCCTGTCCCAATAAAAAAGCTTACTGAAATATTCGTGCGTAACGCCATTCATATTGGTAAAACCGGCATGCACAAACAGGCGGTTGTTTTCATCCAGAAAATAGTCTTCAAGGCTTTCCAGAAAAAGTATATGCACCTGCTTTGTAGCGTCATCAAGTGTATTATAGGCCTCCATGGTACTGCGCCCGCCATGGTTAAACCACTCTTCGGTATATTCACCTGTTTTTAGCCATTCCATTACCAAATCGTCATGGTTACCGCGAATAAATACACAGTTATGGGTAGCTTTCAGTTTAATAAGATAATTAATAACCGGTACCGATTCGCTCCAACCGTCTACATAATCTCCCAAAAAAACAAGACGATCACCTATAGCTACGCCAGCCCGCTCAATTATTTGGGGCAGTGCCCTGTAACTGCCATGAATATCGCCAATAACAAAAGTCCTGCTCATTAAATTTAATTCTGGTTAAAACTATAAAGGTACATTTTTACAGGTATTACAAAAATGTAAAAACAATGTTTTAACATGTAGTTAATTTGCAGCTTTGTCATATTTCATTTTGCGGAGTATACGCATAGCTTCTTTAAAAGAAACAAAAACAGCAGGGTCGGGCCATGCTTTTAACAAGGGCTTCGCCTCGGCAAGTTTTTGTTTGGCCTCGGCAAAATTGTTAAGGTAGCATATCATTAACGTGCTGGGCAGGTTAAGCAGCTCTTTTCTTTCGCGGGGCAATAAGGGTATCTTTTTTTCAAGCTTGGTTAAAAGGGTAAGGTTGGCATTATAAATATGGTGCAGCATTTTGCGGTTATATTGTGGGGGTTCAAACAAAAGGTTGCTATCTATTTTATAATAGCCGTTCTCTTCAAAGCGAATACTTACTTCTTCCAACGGGTAGTAGCTTGTTCTGTCATTTAAGCCCAGGGGCACATATTCTGTAATAGAAAACGTGTCTTCATCAAAAGTAATGCTTACTTCATCCAAAGCCGAGTAAAACAGCTTTACCTGCTCGTTTATCAGTTCAATATCTACGCGGGAATAATAGGTTTTTCCTTTTACTGTTTTTTTATGCCCCGCCCAGCACACCACAAACAGCTCTTTAAACACCTTGTAGCCCGAAGCCATATCTTTGTGGCGGTTATTCAAAAAGTCTATAACCCCCTCTAAAGTATATGCAATACTGTTGTGTGAACTGTTTTCTATAGAAGATACAGTTACCATATTTTGCATATCCGGGGCGGGTACAATGCTGCTTTCCAGCGGAATGGAATTACTGCCACGGCGTATGAATATGGCCCCGTAGGGTATATTATATACCCATTTTTTAAAATAAGATGTTTTATGGTTAGGGCTTATGGTAACCAGCCCGATAACTTTATCTTTTGGCAGGTTGGGGAAGGGTACATTTTCATATTGTATGCGCGGCGGGTTTTCTAAAAACGCATTTACCAGGTTTTGTATGCGGCTGTCATCATAAAAATCGGCACCTGTAATTTCATTGTCATGGTCTTCTACGCCAACTACTATGTATGAATTATTATTGGGGTTAGAGTTAGACAGGGCACAAATATGCTTTACAAACTTAGCCTTACCCTCTTTGGTGTGCAGGTTAAGCTGTCGCTTTTTATCATAAAAACTGCTCTCATCATTATGAGCCAGCAGGTTTTTTATAAGCAGGCGCTTGTTAATCATGGCTTATGGCTTAGCGGTGCGGTTAAGATACTAAATAATGAAACCTTTTTTATAGTTGCTTATCCATATTATCAACAAAAATAATCAGTACCTTCATACACTGTTTATTAGCATCATTTTTACCGATGGTGTTATTTAACTGTTAATGCAGGCGGTTAACGCAACCTTTACGGTGTTTTTGCATCTGAGATAATACATGACAACTATATTTGGTTTGATTATTTTATGAAGAAAATTTTTGTTTTGCTTTTATTGCTTATAGCAGTTTCGTGTTCTATAGATAACGATACGGTTGATTATACCGTGGAGTTCTTGCCGGTAGAGCGTGTTATAGTGCCCGAGAGTGTTACCCCGGGAGAAACCTACACCTTTACGCTATACTACCACAAGCCTACCACGTGCTATTATGTTGGGGGCACCAATAACGTAAACAGCCTGTATTATTACCCGGAAGAAAACGAGCGCACTATAGCCATACAGGCTACTGTGCTTCAGGCTGGCTCATGCCAGGCAATAGATGCGGCAGCACAGGAAATGCTGACATTTAATTTTCAATGCCCGTTGCAATATGATGTAACAGAATATGTTTTTAAATTTTATAAAGGGGAAGATGCTGCCAGCAATACAACCTTTCTGGAAATGACGGTACCTGTAGTACAATAAATTTATAAAGAGTGATTTTTGGGCTTAGATCAAATCATAAAAGGTTGCCAGGACAACAACATAAAGGCACAGGAACAATTATACCGTTTCTTTGCCCCAAAGCTGTTTGCGGTATGCCTTAAGTATTCGCCCAGCCATGATGATGCACAGGATAACCTGCAGGATGGGTTTTTGCTTATATTTAATAAAATAAAACAGTACCAGTTTAAAGGCTCTTTTGAAGGATGGGCAAAACGGGTAATGATAAACAATATATTACAAAAATACCGGGGTGTAACCTATTTTGAAATAGTGAACGAGAATACCCCCGATGAGGCAGAAACCGAAGCGGAAACCGATGAGGTAAGCATGGATTTTTTGCTGGGGCTTATACAGCAGTTGCCCGAAAGGTACCGTATGGTATTTAACCTGTATGTGATAGACGGTTATTCGCACAAGGAAATAGCCGAAATGATGGGTATATCAGAAGGCACCTCAAAATCTAATCTGGCCCGTGCCAGGATGATATTAAAGGAAAAAATTGAAGCACAACGAGGCGGTAGCATACCGGATGCAAAATGAGTGAAAAAAAGAATATAGACAGGCTCTTTCAGGAAAAGTTTAAGGATTTTGAAGTAAATCCTCCTGAATTTGTATGGGAAAACATACAGGATAAGCTGCAGCAGAAAAAGCAGCGCAGGGTAGTGCCCTTATGGTTTAAGCTGGGTGGTATTGCCGCTGTGCTGATTATTGGCTTTTTAGTGGCATGGCCGTTTATGGGAACTGATGTAAACCCCGACGGTACACCTGCCGTAACCAATAAAAATGAAACGTCTCCGGGTATTTTGCCTAAAGCCACCCCCGGACAGAAACCTGTTGAACCGTACAGGCATATTGATGAGAAAGGTATAGTTCCACCACCGGGCGATGCTGTGGTAGTATCAGAAGAAGGAAATGTACAGCAAAAAAATAACAATGCCACATCCAATAGCACAACTAAGCAGGGCAACTCTCATAATACGGCATCATCTGTGGCCAGCCATACTACTATAGGTAGTAATAATAATAACGCAACCAGCAGCCAAAAAAATAGTAATACACCACAAACGGCCGGTACAGGTTATTCGGGTGCACTTGCAGGTACAGGGGATGGAAAAATCCAATCTGTTGGTTCAACAAACGGACAGCAAAATAATAATACTGATAAAAGCGGGCTTTCAGGCAATAAACAAGGGGTTGCCACTGTTAGCACTAATAACACTATTACTACGGCTCCGGAACTTGTTTTTGGCAAGGGGACAGCAACAGAAAGTGAAAATAAGATAGCAGGCAGCGATGCCAGTACAGATATTATTAACCGCGAAACTCAGGCAGATGAAGCCGTAGCGGCTACCGAAGTTGATACTACATCGACAGCAAAGCCCGAAAATGAACTGGAAAAATTATTGCAGGATAAGCTAAACGGGAAAGATAAAAATGAGGAAGTTGCAGAAAATCAGCCGGACAGTAAATGGGATGTAAGGCCACAAATAGCACCGCTTTTTTATAATTCATTTTCAGAAGGTTCACCTATTGATGTGCAACTGGCCGGAAATGCAAAATCATATGATAATACCCTGAGTTACGGCCTTGGTGTTGACTATGCCCTTACTGACAGGTTTACGCTGAGATCTGGTATTAATATGGTAAACCTGAGCTATGCCACGCAGGATATACAGTTTTATGCCTCACTGGATGCTACAACCAGTAATGTGTCAGCCAAACCCAATACAGCCACTATTGTTGTAGAAAATGCCAATAACCCTGTTAATGAGCAACTGCCCGGCCTGGTAAGCCTTTTTGCCGACCAGTTGCCGCAGGAAAAGTTTGAAGGGGCCATGACACAGAGTACGGGCTATGTTGAGGTGCCTGTTGAAGTATCGTATGCTGTGCTCAACAAAAAATTCGGCATTAATATTATTGGTGGGGTAAGCACCCTGTTTTTAAATGACAATAGTGTAACAGTAACCAATACACAAGGGCTCAGTACCAACGTAGGGCAGGCACAAAACCTTAATAATATACATTTTAGCACTAATGTGGGCCTTGGTTTTAAATACAGGTTTTTTAAAGCCTTTGAGGCCAGTTTTGAGCCCACTTTTAAATATCAGGTAAATACCTTTAGCCGGGATGCGGGTAACTTTAAACCCTACTTTATAGGGCTGTATTCCGGGGTAAGTTTTAGTTTTTAGGGCAACAAAGCCTGTTAGTTAAGTTTGAAGAAAGCACTCTGTGGTAGGGGTGCTTTTTTTATGCTTTAAAAGCTGTTACTTCAATCTCTATCTTCATCCTTTGGTCAGCCAGCGCGGCGGAGATCATAGTTGCCGCAGGGCGTATTTCTCCAAGATATTTTTGCAATACAGGCCAGCACTTTTCAAAATCATCAGTATTAGGAAGTATATATCGAACACGGACAATATCATTAAGCGATGCTTCAGCTTTTTGTAAAGCTTCAATAATATTTATAAAAGTTTGTTCTGCCTGCTCCACCACATCTTCCGAAATAGTCATGTTGTTGTAATCAAAGCCCGTTGTGCCGCTTACAAACACCCAGTTATCCTGTACTACAGCCCTTGAATAGCCAATGCGCTTTTCGAAATCAGAATCTGAGCTTATTAATTTCCTGGTCATTTTTTATGAGTTAATTCTGAGTGTATAATTTCCCTCGTCTTATCCTTTAATTCCTTTTTGTTTTCCTGTGTCATGCCCTTTGTTTCTATAAACGGGTGCACCATAACCCGCATAATACCGGGGCTGCCGCTAAAAAAACGGAACGAAAAGCGCTTTTTGTTATCAGCAAATGTTATGGGTACAATAGGTATCTGGTGGTCTATCGCCAGGCGAAAGGCGCCATCTTTAAATTCGTCCAGTAATACGCTTTCGTCATCGGGCACACCACCTTCGGGAAATATACAAACGCTAAGCCCCTGGTTTAGCCGTGCCTGGGCCTGTTTAAATACCGCCACGCGGCTTTTGGGGTCGTTACGGTCTACCAGTATACAGCTGCGCTTATAAAAAAACCCGAATATGGGTATTTTAGCCAGCTCTTTTTTACCCACAAAAACAAACGGGTTTTTACTTACAGCAAGCATCAGCATAATATCGGCCATGCTGGTGTGGTTGGCTACCAGCATATAGCTTTTGCCTTTTTCAAGCCGTTGCTGCCAGGTTACTCTTTTATAAAATCCCATGCCAAGCAATATAAATTTGCCCCAGCCCCGCGCCATTATAAAGAACAGGGGGTAGGTTTTTTCCCATGACAGGGAAATTATAAGCAACGGCGATAATAGTATTATGGGCACTGCCATAAGTATATAAAACCATATTCGCCACAACGCCCAAAAAATATAGTGCAGTACTTTCATAAGTGTATTACCCAAATGTACAATCTATATTTAAATTTCCTATAAAAGGTTTTACCTTTGTGCAAATTTCAATAACAGTATAATGTCAAAAATATTAACCGGTATACAAAGTACAGGTACGCCGCACTTAGGTAACTTGCTTGGGGCTATACTCCCGGCCATAGAAATGGCTAATAACCCCGAAAATGAATCTTTTTTATTTATAGCCGACCTCCATTCGGCTACCCAGATAAAAAATGGCAAAGAGTTAAAAGAAAACACCTATAGTGTTGCTGCTACATGGCTGGCCTGCGGACTGGATATTAACCGTGTTATATTTTACCGCCAGAGCGATGTGCCCCAAACGGCAGAACTTGCCTGGTACCTTAGCTGTTTTTTCCCGTTTCAGCGGTTAACGCTGGCGCATTCGTTTAAAGATAAGGCCGACAGGCTGGAAGATGTTAATGCAGGCCTGTTTACTTACCCTATGCTTATGGCAGCTGATATTTTATTGTATGATGCCGAATTTGTACCCGTAGGTAAAGACCAGTTGCAGCATATAGAAATTACCCGTGACGTAGCCAGCCGCTTTAACCACCAGATGGGCGAAACCTTTGTATTGCCCGAAGCCATTACCAGCGATGTTACCCGCATAGTGCCCGGTACTGATGGCGAAAAGATGAGCAAAAGCCGTAATAACTTTATTAATATATTTCAGGATGATAAGCCATTACGCAAACAGGTAATGGCCATACAAACTGACAGCACCCCGCTGGAGGATCCTAAAAATCCGGATACCGATAATGTGTTCGCTATCTATAAATTATTGGCAACACCTGAGCAAACCGAAACCATGCGCGCCAACTACCTTGGGGGTAACTATGGTTATGGGCATGCCAAGCAGGCATTGTTTGAGCTGATATGTGATCGCTTTAAAACCGAGCGTGAAAAATATGCCCATTATATGGCCAATCCGGATGAGGTAGATGCCGCCCTTAAAACAGGGGCAGAAAAAGCCGCTGTTATTGCCAATGGCGTATTAGCACGTGTAAGGGAAAAAATGGGGTATACTAATTTATAACAATATAATTTATGGGTAGCGGTTAACAGTTTACAGGTGTTTCACACCACAGTTGTATTTTTTGTACAAATTGTGAATGATTCTGAGTATTTTTACTGCTAACCGCTACTTAATTTAAACCGCTTCAAACAACTTACCGGGTAGTGGGCGTATGGCGCCTTTAAGCTCCATAGTAAGCAAAAGCGATGATAGTTTGTGTATGGGCATGGTACATTCCAGCGCTATAATATCCATTTGTTGTTTGCCGTTTTTCAGTAAATAATCATATACGGCCTGTTCTTCAGGTTCCAATTCAATAAACAGCTGTTTTTGTACCGGCTTTGGTTTTTTATCTTCCGGCTGCCAGTTTAACATATACACTAAATCAGCCGCCGAGGTAAGTAAATGGGCTTTCTGGGTTTTTATAAGGTTATTACAGCCCATACTATATTTATCGGTAACCCTGCCGGGCAGCGCAAAAACATCACGGTTATAATCGTTGGCAATATTGGCGGTTATCAGGCTACCCCCTTTTTCGGCGCTTTCAACAATTACGGTAGCTTCGGCCAGACCTGCCACTATGCGGTTGCGGCGTACAAAGTTCTCCTTATCAGGGTTTGCCGTACTCCAAAATTCAGTAAAAAAGCCACCGTTCTCCTCCATTTTGGCAGCATATTTTTTGTGTACTTTAGGGTATATCTGGTTTAGCCCGTGTGCAACTACACCAATGGTTTGCAGCCCCAGTTCCATAGCTATAATATGTGCATGTATGTCTACCCCGTAGGCAAACCCACTTACAACCACAGGGTCAAGCGGGACGAGGCCTTCCAGTAGCTGGCGGCAAAAATCAGCGCCATAGGCAGTCATCTGGCGGGTGCCTACAATGCTTATAATTTTTTTATGCTTCAGGTTAATAGCTCCAGAGCTAAATAATAGTACAGGGCCGTCAACACAATGTTTTAACTTTTCAGGATAGTCTTCTTCCAGAAAATAAAGTGGGGTTATATTGTTGGATTTAATAAACTTTATCTCTGCCTCAGCCTGGGCATAAGTGTTTGATGCCTGTATTTTATTATATAAAATTTCACCCACGCCTTCTATTGCGGTAAGCTGTTTTTTCGTTGCTTTTAAAACATTTCCGGCCGTTCCAAGGTGGCTTATCAGTTTTTTTGCCACTATATCGCCAATGCCATCCACCCGCATCAGGGCCAGGATATCCAGTAATTCATTGTCCGTCATTAAATGAACGTATTTAATTGTTTAACAGTTGGTTGGTAATTGTTAATAAAAATTGGATATAAAATTTTGACATGACACGGTATTGGTTAATTTTGTTGTTATGACAATAGAAAAGTACATATCTTCATTACTATATCGCTACCAGTGTGTTATTGTTCCGGGCTTCGGCGCTTTTTTAAGCCAGGCCGGGAGCGCCAGGCTGGAGCCCGCTACCAACACCATATATCCGCCAAAAAAATTCATTTCTTTTAATGCGAATTTAAAAAATAATGACGGCCTTTTGGCAAACCACATTGCATTACAGGAAAAAATTTCTTACGATGCTGCAGTGCAGGGTATTGCAGGTGTAGTACAGCAATGGAGGCAAAGGCTGCAAAATGGCGATAGCCTTGTATTTAAAAGCCTGGGCGAACTGTATACCAATGCAGAAGGCACTTTGGTTTTTACGCCTGATAACCATACAAATTATCTAACCGAAGCTTTTGGTTTAAGCCCGGTAGTATCTCCTGTTATTAAACGTGAAGTTTATAAAGAGCAGGCAGAGGTTATAGAAGAAAAAGCCCCGATAGTATTTACCCCTGCGCGTAAAAGGAGTTACTCTTATTTAAAGTATGCGGCTGTATTTGCCGTTATGGCCGGAGTGGGCGCTACTGCTTTTGTAAATTACCGCAATGGAGAAATTGCCGCACAAACCCTTCAGGTAGAAAAAGATGTGCAGCAGGGCGTGCAGCAAAAAATAGCCGAGGCAAGCTTTTTTATTGATACGCTGCCGGCAGTTACCTTGCCACTAAAGGCAGAATTGGCTAAACCCAAGCCCTACCATATTGTAGCAGGCGCTTACCGTAGTCTGGGTAATGCAAAATATGCCATGAACGGGCTAAAGGCGTTAGGATATAAGGCCGAAATATTAGATAAAAACAGATTTAACCTTTATCCGGTAATATATGGCAGCTATGCCACATCTGCAGAGGCAAACAAAAACCTGCATATTATACAAAACAAGCACAACCGGGAAGCCTGGCTGATGGTTGAAGAATAGTATAAAAATCTCCCGTTAAGGGAGATTTTTTATTATGTATCTTTGACAAAAATTCATTTATGAAGGAGAAATACCCCTCAGATTCTGTTTGTATAATGACTGACCTTGTTTTGCCGGGAGAAACCAACCCGCTTAATCAGCTTTTTGGTGGAGAACTCTTGGCCCGGATGGACCGTGCTGCCAGTATTGCCGCACGCAGGCATTCCGGCTACATAGTGGTAACAGCATCGGTAAACCATGTGGCTTTTAACCGTTCTATACCCCTTGGTAGTGTAGTTACTATAGAGGCTAAGGTGTCACGCACATTTAAATCCAGCATGGAAACTTTTATTGATGTTTGGATAGAAGACCGTTCATCAGGCATACGTACTAAGGCGAATGAAGCTATTTATACTTTTGTGGCCGTTGATGATAGTGGCTCTCCTGTTAAAGTAAGCCCGGTAGTGCCCCAAACTGAAATTGAAAAGCAACGTTTTGATGGTGCTTTGCGCCGCAGGCAACTAAGCCTTGTTTTAGCCGGTAAGATGAAACCCCATGATGCAACGGAATTAAAAGCACTATTTGTTTAGAATATATACAGTATACCGTAAGTATGATATAAAGAATCGCCTGTTTGGCGATTTTTTATATTTATGTAGGGTTATTTAAGAATTAATTGTTCTTAAATAAGAAAATATTCATGTATAAGTTATAAATATATATTAAAAATATTAATTTGTTATATTAGGAAGAATAGGATGATTAAAAAACATGCATAATATATTATTGTAACTTATTTGTGTTTGTTTTTAAATAAAAATTATAAATATCACATGAAAAATAAATTATTTATAATTTTATAAAATTTATTATTTCTTAATATAGTGTTAATAATAATTAATTATTTTATCTTTAGAACCTATTAATGCTTTAAATAAAAAACTTTATGAAAGAAAATTACCGCCTGTTTTTTGGCAGGGTATTACATTTTTTATACCCGCATAAAAACATGGAACAGCTACAGCCCGGCTCGCCAGGCAGTCATCAGATTAAGTTCTTTGATGCTTTGAAAAAGAAAACAACATTTGCATTTCGCCCGTATGCCATGGCATTTTTACTTGCACTATCGGTAAATGGATGGAGTGCTGGTGCAGCTTTTTACCAGGATTGTACACCAGCCCCTGTTATTGCCGGTGTAAGTAACATTACATCTACTACGGCCGTAATAAACTGGAACGAAGTAAGCAGTGTTACAGATCCTACTTATACTTTAGAGGTATATACCGATGCTGCTTTTACACAATCTTTCGGAACCTATACCGATATTGATGCTATGAGCTACTCACTATCCGGTTTAACTATTAACACTACCTACTATTATAGGGTTATGGTTGATAACACTACATGTGGAGATTATGCCAACGGCAGCTTTACAGCACAGGAAGGTTATACACCGCTTGATGTAACCGGTTTTACACAAGATGTTATTGCAAATGGTACCGGACTTGCGTTAAATTCAACTACCGCTTCGGTAGATTCTGATAACCCAGGCGCGAACTTTGCCTACATGAGCCTGGATTACAAACTTAACGAAGCTTCGCCTAACGCTACCTTTGGTTTACCGGTAAACAGGCGACTAACCAGCTCTACTAACAGCAGTCTGCAATACATACTGCAAGATTATTCTGACGAAAATTCATTAAGGTTGCCAAATAATGGAGATTCAGGAACCCTTACTCTTACTCAGCCGGTGGCACTTACAAATATTTACCTTGCCACAGCTTCGGGAGATGGAGGTTCTAAAATTTCTGTAACCATTAATTTTGATGATAATACTACACAAACAGTAACCAACATAGACCTTATAAACTGGGATAGTGCTGCTACGGCAAATGCCCCTGCAATTATTACCAATATTGGCCGTGTAAAAAGGACTACGGGGGTAACCTCTTCAGGAAACTTTAAACTATTCCAGATCGGTATAACTGTTGATGCTGCCAACCAGTCTAAATTGGTAAACAGCATTACCATTACCAAAACTTTTGACGGCTCTAACACAAAAATACCAAACATATTTGCCGTGTCGGGTAAACTTGCTGCAAGTTGTATAGAGGTAGCTTCGTCAAATGCTACAATTCTTTCGGCTAACTCTGCAGAGCTTAGCTGGGCACTTGCATCAGGAAACGATGCTACTGCTGTTACTTACACTGTAGAAGTATATACTGATGAAAACTATACCCAGCAGATAGAAGGTTCGCCTTTTACTGGTGTAACAGCAACTTCTCAGGTTATTAATGGATTAAGTATCGCTACTCCTTACTATTATAAAATACAGGCATCTAATGAAACCTGCGATTCAGCTTATGCCACAGGTTCATTTACGCTTGAATATTGTGTGCCAACATCGGCATCACCAGGTTCTTATAACATAAGCAGTGTAACCACAAACGGAGGACTTTTAAACATCAACAACGGTACTGGTGCCGGCGGTGCTTATTCTAACTATAGTGGTACGCAAATTGTTGGCGTGGTTCCCGGAGGTAGTTTTACATACAATGTAACCAGGAGTAGTGTTTACGCTTTGGTATCGGTATGGGTAGACTGGAATAATGACCTTGATTTTGATGATGAGGGAGAATTGATTAATGCATTTACATATGGTTCTAGTGAGCCTATGACAGTATCCGGAACTATTAATGTACCAGAAGAAACAGCACTTGGCAACTACCGCATGAGGGTGCGCTCTGCGTACTACTGGAATACTACCATGACGCCATGTGGAAATACAAGTTATGGTGAGACAGAAGATTATACACTGGCTGTTATTGATCAGCCAGAAGATTGTGCAACCCCGGGTACGCCTTCATTTGAGTTGGTAGCAGGTGCCGCCATAACAGGAACCATTACACCTGATGGCGATGCGCCTACCGGATATGTGGTAATAAGAAGCACAGAGAACACTCTTGATGAAACCCCGGAAAATGGTGATGTATTGAGTGTAGGCCAAAGCTTTGGTGGTGGTACTGTAGTAGCCGTTGGTGCAGCTACAGGAAGTTTTACTGATGCAACCATAATGTCAAACGCTCAATATCACTACTTTGTATATGCATATAATGCAGGGGGGTTAGATTGTTATGGCCCTATTTATAGTGATGTAACTTCAGAAGATATTATTACCTGCCCATCTGCCGTTATTGCTTCGGGTGTAAGTGATATAACAAATACTTCTGCAACCATAAACTGGTCATACGTTTACGGTGGAGGAGCTTATGATGTTACCTATACGCTTGAAGTGTATAGTGATGCAGCCCTTACAACCCTTTTTGATACCTATACCACTTCTGAAAATTCATATTCAGTATCGGGGCTAACAACCAGCACAACATATTACTACCGTGTTAAAGCTACTACAGAGGGCTGTGAAGACGGTGCCGCTTGGTCTGGTGTGCTAAACTTTGTACCGGTTGTGGGTTATACCCCCGTAGATGTAACAGGATTTAATGAAGATGTTATTGCAAATGGTGTTGGTAAAGCATATTACTCTACTACCAATTCGGTTGATGCCGTTAATTATGTATATATAGCGCTCGATTATAACCCTACAGGTACGGTTACTTCTGTTGGTGTACCGTTAAACCGTATCCTTTCAAGTGGCAATGTTAAATTTAACCTTCAGGATTATAGTGAAAATAATGCATTAAGATTACCGGGTCAAAATAACAGCGGTATGCTTACACTTGTTAACCCTATAAAAGCCAGTAACCTATACCTTGCTGTAACTTCTGGTAGTGGTGGTTCAACCATATCTGCAGAGGTAAACTTTGCCGATGGTACCAGCCAGTTGGCAACAGGCGTATCGGTTCCTGACTGGTTTGGCACAGGTTCTTCACTTATTACCTATATAGGCCGTGCAAGCAGGGCAGAAAACCAAACAGGTGCTGTTGAAACAGGTGCTTCAAAAATATTTTATGTTACACTGGCTGTAGATGCAGCCAACCAGAGCAAACTGATTACATCGGTTAATGTTACAAAAACTTCTGCCGGAGCTACAGAGCCTGTACCAAATGTTTTTGGTGTAGCAGCTCAGGTTATTGCAGATGACTGCCCTATACTTAGCAGCGTAGCCGTAAGCGGTACTCCGGATGAAACAGAAGTTGCCGTTACACCTGCACCGGGTAGTACAGAAGGCGATACATACAGTGTTTCTGTATATACTGATGAAGCCATGACCACAGAAATAACCGGTTCTCCGTTTACATCTGAAACATCAACAGTAACTATAACAGGCCTTGATAATTTTACTACTTATTATTATAGTGTAATAGCCGAAGGTGAAGACTGTGACTCTAATACCATTACCGGTAGCTTTACAACTACCTGTAACGCCCCTGCCAGCCTTGAGGTAGCAGACCAAAGTGTTTGTACAGGTGCTTTGCTATCGGAGATTGAAGTTACCGGTGCCGAAGGTGCTACTATTAACTGGTATGCTTCTGAAGATGACACCGAAACTCTTGCCGGCGATACTGTTCTTGAAACAGGCACATATTATGTATCTCAAACTACAGATGCTTGCGAAAGCAACTGGACAGCTGTTAACATTACTGTAAATGAAATACCTGCTGCCCCTGTTGCAGAAGCCACACAGGATTTTTGTACAGGCGCTACTGCCGAAGAGCTTGAAGCTACCGCATCAGAAGGTGCTACCCTTGTTTGGTAT
>NZ_JBELPZ010000005.1:28094-204892 GCF_046000445.1 Flavobacterium rhizosphaerae
CACAGGATTTTTGTACAGGCGCTACTGCCGAAGAGCTTGAAGCTACCGCATCAGAAGGTGCTACCCTTGTTTGGTATGATTCAGACAATGTAGTAATTGAAGGTACGGATGAACTTACAGCCGGCACCTATTATGTAAGCCAGGCTGCTAACGGTTGCGAGAGTGTACAAACCGAAGTAACAGTGGTTATTAACCCAACTCCTGATGCTCCTGCTGCAGCAGCCACACAGGATTTTTGTACAGGCGCTACTGCCGAAGAGCTTGAAGCTACCGCATCAGAAGGTGCTACCCTTGTTTGGTATTATTCAGACAATGTAGTAATTGAAGGTACGGAAGAACTTGCCGCTGGTACCTATTACGTATCTCAGGTAACAGGTGATTGCGAAAGTGTACAGACCGAAGTAACAGTGGTTGTTAACGCAACTCCTGATGCTCCTGTTGCTGAAGCTA
The DNA here is from genome assembly GCF_046000445.1 of Flavobacterium rhizosphaerae. Taxonomy (NCBI): domain Bacteria; kingdom Pseudomonadati; phylum Bacteroidota; class Flavobacteriia; order Flavobacteriales; family Flavobacteriaceae; genus Flavobacterium; species Flavobacterium rhizosphaerae. The sequence continues at coordinate 28,545 of NZ_JBELPZ010000005.1, forward strand.
CACAGGATTTTTGTACAGGCGCTACTGCCGATGAGCTTGAAGCTACCGCATCAGAAGGTGCTACCCTTGTTTGGTATGATTCAGACAACGTAGAAATTGAAGGTACGGAAGAACTTGCCGCAGGTACCTATTATGTATCTCAGGTAACAGGTGATTGCGAAAGTGTAATGGTTGAAGTTACTGTTACAGTAAACGCTATTCCTGATGCGCCTACGGGTGAAGCTACACAAAGTTTTGATGCAGGCGATACTGTGGGCGATCTTGAGGTGACTTACGCTGAAGGTACAACGGCTAACTGGTATATGTTAAACCTTGCTGGCGAACTGGTTGCTGTAAGTGCCGAAGATGCACTTGTTGATGGAGGCGTATATTATGTATCTCAAACAGCTAATGGTTGTGATAGTGATTACCTGATAATTACTGTTGACCAAACTACTGCAACAGATAAATTTGATACAAAAGCCCTTATGGTATATCCTAATCCTGCACAGGAACTACTTACTGTAACCTACAGGGATGCCATTACCAAAGTGGTAATAACTAACGTACTTGGACAAACTGTGCTTGAGCAAACTGCCAACACTACTACAGTTCAGGTTAATGTAGCCTCACTACCGGGCGGTAACTACCTTGTACAGGTACAAACTGCAAGCGGAGCGGCTAACGTAAAAATTGTAAAGCAATAATATAATTTGCGATATAAAAACTAAAAGGGGCTGCCAACTGGCAGCCCCTTTTTTTATTACTTCTTTTTTAATAAAAAATGCGATTATTAAACGTGTTTTATTTCTTCAGGAACAAGCAGTTCCTCCCGGCGGAAACGCAATAACACTTGGGCAACTGCCACTACATCTTTTTCGCAGTAGGTAACAATACGGTCAATATCTTTTTCTACATGGTAAACATGGCCTACCTGGCTGCCGTTAATATCGCCTTTTGGCGAGGGGATGCCCAGTATTTTTGTGAGTAGTTTAAGCGATGTGTAGCTTTTAAAATCGCCAAATTTCCATAACTCCATAGTATCGAGATGGGGTACTTCCCATGGCTTTTTGCCGAAAAGGTTCAGTTTATCGGGTATGGGCATATTATTAATAATCATACGCCTTGCAATAAACGGAAAATCAAATTCTTTGGCATTATGGCCGCATAAAATATGCTGCGGCTGGTTAAAATGGTTTATAAGCAGGTTGGTGAAATCTTTGAGTATTTGCTTTTCATCTCCAAAAAAAGATGTCACCCTAAAATGGCGCACATCATTCCTGAAGGTAAAAAAACCCACCGACAGGCACACAATTTTACCAAACTCTGCCCATATCCCCGCACGGTCATAAAATTCCTCAGCAGAAAATTCTTCTTTCCGTTGGTATTGTGTCTTTAAGCTGTAAAGTTCTTTGGTTTCATCATCCAGAAGCCCGTAATGCTCATGCTCTGGCACGGTTTCTATATCCAGGAAAAGTATATTCTCTAATCGTACTTTATCTATCATTCTAGTGTGTTTATTGCCTGTCAGCGCTTTCTGCCTCTGCTTTGGTAAGTGGCAGTGTATTGCCTTTGCCTTCATTGGGTTTCATCATGCCCATCATTTTATAAGCTTCATCAACATACACATAAAAGTCGTTGCTATGCGGGTCTGTTTCAGTTTGCAGCCCTTTTTGGTGTCCTAAACGGGTTATAATAATTTTATCTTCGGGTATTACAATTACAAACTGGCCTAAATGCCCGCGCATGTAATACATTTTTTTGCCCAGGTAATTATTAATCCACCATCCGTATCCGTACTGTGGTGATGCGGCAAAGCGCGGTGTAACCATTTTTTGTATCGCTGTAGTGTCTAAAATCTGTGTGCCGTTCCAGTTTCCGTCATGTAAAAATAATTTTCCAAACCGGGAAAAATCCCTGGCATTGCTTCCAATACAACAATAAGCTTTTTCAATACCGTTTTTCTCATCCAATTGCCAAAGGGCATTGTTTGCCATACCCATAGGCTTCCAGAATTTTTCTGAAACATATTCCGTAAGCGGTTTCCCAATGGCTTTTGTAATCACCATATCCAGCAGTTCTGTAGCGCCACTTTGGTAGTCAAATACTTTGCCGGGGGTATTAATTACGCCTGCTTTTAGCATTGTTTCGGGCAGGTTGCTATCAAAATAGGCACGGGTGGTTATAGAAAAAGGGCTGCTGTAAGCTTCATCCCAATTAAGCCCCGCCGCCATTGATGAAAGGTCGCCCACGGTAAGTTCAGCAGCCAGGCCGGTACTGTACTCGGGGAAATAATCGCCCACTTTTGTATCTAAGCTTTTAATTTTTCCTTCTTCAATAGCCTTAAAAAGTGCCGCCGATACCACGCTTTTTGCCATACTGAAGGAGTTTGACTTAGAATCCGGGCCATACCCATCATAATACGCTTCGTGCCATATACTGTCATTTTTAATGATGATGTAGGCTACCGTGCCCAGTTCATCATGTGCATGTTGCAGCCTTTTTGTGGGCTTAACCGAGTTATATCCTTTTGCTTCTGCCCAGGGTTGTGGTGTGCCCGCCTCAATAGTGCGGTTATCAAAATGGGTATAATCATCCAGATAGGCAGTGGTCTTGCCATGAAAATATACCACGCGTACGGCTTTTAAAAGGTAGTCTATATCAAAAATATAGGCGAGTATAACAATGCCTGCAAAAATAGCTATAAGCCATACAAGGAGTTTTTTCAGGAATTTCATAATTGTTTGTATAAGGTTTGCCAGATGTTACGAATTTACATAAAAATTCATCATGTCTTTCTTTGTACAGGCTTATGTTTTATAGGGTATGGTTGGGTTATCTTCATCAATTTCAACACCTTCATCATCAAAAAAAGTATATAACCTTTCTAATTCAGATAAAATCATTTCTTCTAACGAGTTCCATGTTTTTTTAGATGTGGCATCCCATCTTTCACAACAATGTATACTATTTGTTTCTTTATCAATATAAACAAGAGAACCATCCCAATTATAGCCTCCTATAAAAAAATAGTTAGGCTTTGAATTATCCGGCCTTTCATATATGTTTGGTGTAATAATAGAGTAAGGCTGACACATATCAACGTCCGGGCTTCGGTTAATGTGTCTCCTTAAACCGTATAAACTTAGTGTTGATGAAAGCACGTCCATGCCATTACTAAAATGTAATAAAAAATCTGAATACTCTTTTGGTATCTCAGTTTTTAGCTCTGCCTCTAAAAGCTTTAACTCTTCCTTGCTCAAAGGGGGGTATAAAATATTTAACCATCCCTTAGGGCCTTGATGTGGCGCTCTTCCAATCATGGTAGCCCCATCATCGGATACTTTTTCTCCCTGTTTTTTGAATTTATATAATAAATTCAGGATTACATCTCGGTTCATCTGATAGTATGTATTTACATTGATTACACACGTATTAAAACAAACGCTGCTGTACCGGTGGATTTTCATGCTCCAGCAGCCATTTTTTGCGCCACAACCCGCCGGCATAGCCGGTAAGTTGCCCGTCAGACCCTATAACCCTGTGGCAGGGCACTACTACCCACAACGGATTTTTACCATTGGCTGAAGCCACAGCACGGATGGCTTTAACATCGCCCAGTTTTATAGAAAGTTCCTGGTATGATGTTGTTTTTCCAAACGGAATCTCTAACAGAGCCTGCCACACTTTTTTTTGGAAATCAGTTCCTTTTGGGTTAATCAGGAAAGAAAATGTAGTGCGGCTGCCTTCAAAATATTCCTGCAATTGCAGTGCGGCATCTTTTAGCTCATCCGGTAAAATACAGGTTACGGGCAGGTTGTCATCAAGCACGTGTACTTTGCTGATGCCCTTGGTATCGCCTTCCAGTAATGCGGTGCCAAGCGGGGTTTTTATATAGGCTTGTGCCATAATTTAACTTTAATCAAACTTCTTTATCCAGATATCTATAGCTTCAAGGTTAGCCTGTTCGGTATCGGGGCTGTTCATCCCCACATCGTGCCCTTTACCGGGGCGCAAAATAAGGTTGGCAGGCACATTCATTTCCTTTAGTTTTTCATTAAATTTTACCGAAATATGGTAATCAACCAGCTCATCACTTGTGCCGTGTATCAACTGTGTCGGGATGTTTTTTATATGAAAATACGGGCTCACTTTTTTAAAGGCGCTGATGTCGGCACCCGGTGCGGGGTTGTATTTAGCATTTGCGAGATCCTCCAGAATTTTAATGCGCCCCTGTTTATAGAGCGGCGCTAAAAAGGTTTTCTCATCAAAAACAGATGGTGCACACATAGCCGTAATAGATTTTATCTCTCTTTTGGCATTTGCAGTATACCCATACAATAACGAAAGGTGTGCCCCGGCGCTTATACCCACAAGATTAAAACTTTTGGCATTATACCCATATTTTTTTGCATTATCCTGCACCCATTGTACTGCGTTGTTAATATCATCCAGCAAATCGTCACCATGTACAGAGTCATTAACGTAACGGTAGTCTACATTGGCCACAACAAAACCGCGGCTGCACATATCCCGTGCATGCTTATCTGTATATTCATTGCCGCCTAAAGTCCAGGCACCACCGTGCAGCATAATAATAACAGGTGTTTTTTTAGTTGGGTCCTTTGGTAAAAAAAGGTCGAGTGTTTGCTGTTTTGCACTGCCGTATTTTTGGTGGTACATATGCTGTTGGGCAAATACAGCAGGGGAAGCAACAAGCAATAAGGCTAAAAAAGGTAATATAAAACTATAGTTTTTCATGCGGATAGCTCAATGTTAGTGTTGCTAAGTTAGTAATTAATCGTTTTCTTCAAGGGCAAAAATATCATTAACGGGCGTATCAAAAAGTTGCGATATTTTAAGTGCCAATACTGTGGAGGGTACATATTTTCCTGCTTCAAGGGTGTTAATAGTCTGTCGGCTTACCCCAATGCGGTCTGCCAGTTCCTGCTGTGTAAGGTTATGTATGGCGCGTTGTACTTTTATGTTATTCTTCATCGTGGCGGGTATTATAAAAACGGAATATTTTGTAGCGGAACAGCAATATAAAAATAATTAATTGCGAAAACATAGCACCCATAAGTACATTTAAGAAAGGCAACCCGTAAATAAATATATAGCAAAATAACAAAATAGCATAGTTGGCAATTGTTGCCCATGCCAGGCTCTGCAGCCTTATAGAAGCAACCAGTTCATCTTCATGCTCTTCTTTGCTAAAGGCATATATAATACCAGAGGCAATTATTATACTTACTAAAATTTCGTCAACAATATTGTTTTCTACCCACCCAAAATAGACTTCTTTCCCAAAAAGCATATTATCCATCAGTGCAAACACTTTAGCTTTAATAATAATTGTTTCAGAAAGGTTAAAGGCAAAAAAGCCAATAAGCAGTAAAAAACAAAGTACAAACAAAATGCCGCTTAAGGTTTTAAAGCGGTGCGGAAATAAATAGTTCGTTTTCATAATGATTGATTTAATATTTCCGCTAATGTAAAAAATATTTTATATAAAGTAAAATAAACTTTACATTTTGTAAAATATATAAGATTTTGAATAAATGTATGATACAAAAAAGCCCCCACATTAATGTGGAGGCTTTTAAAATATCTTTTTATAATGCGCTTACATAGCAGCAGGTATTTTTATAACCTGGCCAGGATAGATAAGTTTAGAGTCGGCAATAATATCTTTATTGGCGTTATAAATAACATTGTATTTGTAGATATCGCCATAATATTTTCCGGCAAGTATAGAAAGTGTTTCACCTTCAGCAACAGTGTGTGTTTTAGATGGTGCAGCAGCTTTAGGCTGTGGTTTTATGGGCTTGGCAGAAGCTACAGCTTTTGCAGGAGCTGAGGCAGCTGAAGCGCCGTCTTCTTTATCTTTAGCAATTACGTTACCTTTAATAATAAGTACTTTGTTTTTATCAGTATCATTACTGGTTACGGTAACTGTTTTTGTAAAGTGGTTGGGGTTACGTGCGTTATATGTAGCAGTTACGCTTCCGGTTTCACCCGGCTTAATAGCCGTTTTAGTATAGTTTGTAGCAGTACACCCACAAGAAGCCTTTACGTTGGTAATGGTAATATCTTTGTCAGAATTGTTTGTAAATTCAAACTCATGAGATACAGGTACGCCCTGTTCCACATCACCAAAGTTAAAAGAGTCTTCGTTAAATTTAAGTCCGGTTTCATCTTGTGCATTAGCACCAAAAGAAATAAATAAAACACCGGCTACGGCTAATAATGATTGTTTAAATAATTTCATAGTCAATTACGTATTAGTTACTAAATTTTTTACTGTATAACATATATTACAAATATATTTACTAAACCCGTTATATTTGTTAACTGCCTTCAAAGTATTGTTAATAACATGTTAACCCTGTAGTTACCGTATATAATGGTTGTGCAAGGTAGCTAATTTTATCAAAAATTACCTAATTTGCTGTTGTTTGAAGCTCACAAAACTTAATATTATTATTTTTATTGGCCTTATTGCCATTGTAGGGGTGATAACCATGCAGCTGATAATGTTGCATGAAGCCTACCTGTTTGAGAAGAAAGAAACCGGCGAAAAAATACATTTTGCCCTTCAGGATGTAGTAACCCGTATTTACCGCGATAACCAAAGCGAGCTACCAACAGAAACCCCTATCAAAAAAATATCTGAAGATTATTATGTGGTTAATGTAGACGACTACTTTGAAGCTTCTACATTAAAATACTACCTTAGAAGTGAATTTGAAAAGGTAAAGCTGGATATGGATTATGAGTATGCCATGTACAATTGCGCTTCGGATGAAATGGTTTATGGCGAATATGTCTCGATGGGCCAAAATGAAATTGAAAAAAAACAGAAATGTGAAAACTGTTTTACCAAACGCCCCGACCTTATATATTATTTCGGAGTGCGTTTCCCACGCCTACAGTACGGTTATGTAAATTCGTTAAAACTCTACTGGATGTATACCGGAGTGCTGTTTTTGGTGCTGGTTATTTATGTATACTCTGTGTTTTTACTTTTAAAGCAAAAAGCCTATACCGAGCTGCAGAAAGATTTTATTAATAACATGACGCATGAATTCAAAACACCTTTATCATCAATACTTATTGCCAGTAATTATGCCGCTAAGCAGGAGGCCATTACTGCCAACCCTAAACTGAATAAATACCTGGGTATTATTATAGAGCAAAGCAACCGGCTTAACCAGCATATAGAGCGTATACTATCAGTAGCCAAAACAGATAATAACCTGGTGAGCCTGCAAAAAAAGCCATTTAATGCTGCCGAAACGCTGGAACTGGTTTGCGAAAATGCCTCAATAAAATTTGAAAATGCCAATATAACGTTTACACCCCAAAACAGGCAGCAATTACTTATAGCCGATGAGTTTCACTTTTATAATATAGCCTATAACATTGTTGAGAACGCTATTAAATACGGAAATGCGGCCGCCAAAGTTCACATAACCCTTACACAGGCAGAAGAAGGCCTTTTGCTGGCCTTTACCGATAATGGCCCCGGTATAGCCCCGGAGCATATTGACTTTGTGTTTGACCGCTTTTACAGGGTTCCGCGTGAAAATAAAAAAGAGATTGAAGGCTTTGGCCTTGGCCTTTTTTACGTTAAAAAAATATGCGAACTCCACAAGTGGCGCATAAGTATTAAAAATAATGTACCGCCACCCGGCATAACCATAACCATTTATATACCTAAAAAAAGCCTGGCATGAAAAAAAAACTACTTTATGCGGAAGACGACAGTACACTGGCGTTTCTTACCACAGACAGCTTGGAGCAATACTATGAGGTAGTGCATTTTACCAATGGTAAAGAGGCTTTTGAAGCCTTTGGGCATGAAGCGTTTGACCTTTGTATACTGGATGTTATGCTGCCCGGTATGGATGGTTTTGAGCTGGCAGCTGCCATACGGAAATGCGACATAGAAGTTCCCATAATTTTTCTTTCGGCCAAAACGCTGAAAGAAGACCGTATTAAAGGCCTTAAGCTGGGTGCCGACGATTATCTGGTAAAGCCATACAGCATAGAAGAACTAATGCTGAAAATAGAAGTGTTTTTGCAACGCAGCCAAAAACAGGCCAGTGTAAAAAATGTTACCTATAGTATTGGGAGTTTTGTTTTTGACCCTGAAAATTATTCGCTAATAAAAGATGGACAAAGTATACAGCTCACTGAGCGCGAAGCGGCATTACTGAAGTTATTTATTGAGAATAAGAATACTATACTAAAACGCGAAAACATACTTAAGCAGCTTTGGGGTACTAACGATTATTTTATGGGCCGGAGTATGGATGTATTCATCTCCCGTTTGCGAAAAATATTTAAGGAAGATGAAAACATCCGCATAGAAAATATACCACGTATCGGTTTTAAGCTGGTAGCCCCATAAATTTGTGTTTGGTTGTGCGTTGGCAGTTGTTGGCAACCTGAAATATATATATCACCTAACAACCGATAACCAGCAACCGGCAACTACTCTGAAAAGCTGTAAAAATAAGCCTCTAAAGCTTTTAACTCATCGTCAGTAAAAGTTTTGGTAAGGTATAAATTGGTTTTCATAACCGGATATTGATCCGGATCAACAATAGGGTCAGCTTTCTCTTTAAGAAATGCTACCATGTCGCCATTTTTTTGTTTATATACTGTTGCAATATCTTTTACGGCAGGCCCAATGGCTTTGCTTTCGGTTTTATGGCAGCTGATGCAGTTACCCTTCCCCTCAAAAATCTCTTTCCCTTTTTGGGCTTCAGCGCTTAGTGCAGGCGCTTGTTTACCTTCCTGAACGCTCCTTGGGGTATATTCCGGCGTTTCTTCTTTTTTGTTTTTGCCACAGGCAATTATCAACAGGGCCGGGATAATATATACTAATTTTTTCATGGTATTATTTGTTTAACAAAATGGCAGCCTCTTTAGCAAAATAGGTTGAAATAATATCAGCCCCGGCACGTTTGATGCTGTGCAGCTGCTCTAAGATTACTTTATCGTTCTCTATCCATCCTTTTTCGGCAGCAGCCTTAACCATAGCATATTCCCCTGAAACATTATACACGGCTACCGGAACGGTAACGGCATTTTTTACTTCGCGCACAATATCAAGATAGGCAAGCCCCGGTTTTACCATAACAATATCAGCACCTTCTTCTACATCATGCAGGGCTTCTCTAATGGCTTCGGTACGGTTGGCATAATCCATCTGGTAGGTTTTTTTGTCTTTAGGCACCACAACACCGGTTTCTTTTGGGGCGCTGTCCAGTGCATCTCTAAATGGCCCGTAAAATGATGACGCATATTTTGCGGCATAGCTCATAATACCCACGTTTTGGTAACCGGCACTATCCAGCCCTTCGCGAAGTCGAAGCACACGTCCATCCATCATATCGCTTGGCGCTACAAAATCGGCACCCGCTTCGGCATGGCTTACTGCCATTTTTACCAGCGCTTCAACGGTTTCATCATTAGCGATATCGCCATTTTTTATAATACCGTCATGCCCGTAAACCGAGTAAGGGTCCAGCGCAACATCGGGCATTACAATCATTTCAGGTACCGCATCTTTTATAGCTTTAATGGCCTGCTGCATCAGCCCGTCGGGGTTCCAGGCTTCTTTGCCTTCGTTATCCTTTAAGTGGTCGCCCACTTTTACATAAATGTTTACGGCCTTGATGCCCAGGTTCCATAACTCCTTAACTTCTTTTACCGTAAGGTCAATAGAGCGACGGTAAATACCCGGCATAGAAGGAATAGGCACTTCTACATTATTCCCTTCTGCAATAAACATAGGGAACATAAAATCGTTTGGTGTCAGTATGGTTTCACGTACTAAAGAACGTATACTTTCGTTGGTGCGTAGCCTGCGGTTTCTGTGTATTGGGAACATACTGTTATAATTTAATTTTATCTTTAATTTGTTTTACTTTTTTTTCAAGCAGCTCTGGCGGATCAAATCGATACCCTGCAAAAATGGTAAAATAACTTATTGTGTCATCTATAGAAACGGCAGATTCTACACTATGGTTGAATACAAAAGCCCGGTCGTTTATTCCGCAAAAAAAGCGGTCTGAATTGTAGCCCAGAGCCAGGTGTAAAGATGCCATTGTTAAAAAGGAAGTATTTTTTTCATCATCATCTGTGTAGTCAAGTCCTGCTCCCAGTGCTGCGCCGCCGGACAGCAGGAAGTTTTTGGCAATTACCCAGTTGTAATAATAGGAAGGTGCTATGGCAACATTTATAAAATAGGCATTACTACCCAACCCTTCCTGTTTTTTACCATTAAGGCTGGTATAATAATACAGTAGCGAAGGGGCAAAGCTCCCGGCACTTTTTAATTGCTTTTTATTTTGAAATGCGGTAGCGGCATACGAAAAGTTCTTGTTTAAGAAATAGGAAGTGCTTCCGCCTATTTTAAGGCTTTTAAGCTCATGGAGGTAAACACTGCCACCTGAACCGGACTCTAATGTAAATCCTTTCTGGTAGTAAAAATCAAGGTGCTGCATCCATTGCCCCGGGGAAAGGTTAACGCCAAAGGATATCATTTTGGAGTTGCCGTTATCTTTGTTGTTGGCAAAAAAAGAGGGTGCAACACCAAAGCTGAAAGAAATAAAATCGTAGTTAAAACTGATACCCATAGTTGTTTTCCTGTTGGGTATAAGCTTCACCTGAATGTCATCATTGGTATAATCCAACGTAAAATCATTAGAGGTGTTAAGTACAAAAAATTGAAGGAAAAGTCTGTCCTGAAACTCTTTATAGTATGCAGTACTGATCGTATCGGTTTGGGAATAACCGGTAATGCTTAACAGTAATGTTACTATCAGTTTTCTCATAGCCAGTTTATAGGTTTGCCTAATATTTTCAGTAATCGTTCTTCCTCACTGCCCGGTTCAGGATGATGGTCATACACCCACTGCACATGTGGCGGCAGGCTCATGAGTATACTCTCTATACGGCCGTTGGTTTTAAGGCCAAAAAGGGTTCCTTTATCATGCACCAGGTTGAATTCTACATAACGGCCGCGGCGTATTTCCTGCCACGTCCTGTTTTCAGGGGTATATTCAATATTTTTTCTTCGTTCTACAATCGGCACATAGGCTTCAAGAAAGCTGTTTCCTACTTCGGTTACAAAATTATACCACTGCTCCATGCTGAAATCGTCTGTTGCTTTACAATGGTCAAAAAACAGGCCGCCTATGCCACGCGCCTCATTGCGGTGCGTGTTGCGGAAGTACTCATCGCACTGCTTTTTAAACTTAGGGTAAAACTCCGTGTTGTGCTTATCGCAGGCTGTTTTACAGGTTTGGTGAAAGTGTATAGCATCTTCATCAAACAGGTAATAGGGTGTTAAGTCCTGCCCGCCGCCAAACCAGCTGTCTACAATATTTCCGGTTTTATCATACATTTCAAAATAACGCCAGTTGGCGTGTACAGTAGGGGCAAACGGATTTTTAGGGTGGATTACCAGGCTGAGCCCGCAGGCAAAAAAATCAACCTCGCCTACACCAAAATAGGCCTGCATAGTTTTAGGTAGCGGACCATGCACAGCCGATATGTTTACCCCGCCTTTTTCTATTACATTGCCGTTTTCGATAATACGGGTGCGGCCACCGCCCCCTTCGGGGCGTTCCCATAAATCCTGTCGGAATTTGGCTTTACCGTCCACCTCTTCAAGCTTTGAGGTGATTTTGTCCTGTAACTGTTGTATGTATGCGTAAAATGTATCTTTCATAAGTTTTCAGTTAACCCGGTACGGTTGGTACGGTTAACATTTTATCAGTGTAAAGCATTTACTTTATTCATAATATCAAACGAAAACATTTTGCTCTCTGCCTGAATGTAATTGTAAACAGCAAGAGCTTTTTGTTTAAGCGCAGATAATTCAGGCTTTGCAGCAAGCTTAGCCAGTACATCGGCAAGCTGCTCCATATTTGCCCAATCGAAATGGCATTTCACCAAAAAATCAAGCAATTCTTCATTACTTATAGTTTGCAGTGTATCCAGGTCAAGGTTAAGCCCTTTTAAAAGCTTTTCCAACTCATCATCATTCCATCCTTCGGGTACAAATACCAAGGCAACCAGCTTATTGAGTTGGTTGTTAATGCGTTGGTTTTCTTCGTCCCGTAATCCTAAACTTAATGGCATTTTTAGTTGTTTGTTATCGGTTGATGGTTGTTAGAAGCTAAAATTCCCTGAAACTGTAAGATAAAGTTGCCAATAACTGACAACCAATAACCAGCAACTATTTTTTATATTCTTTTACAGCATCAATAAATGCTTTGGCATGGTCTACCGGAATGTTGGGCAATATGCCGTGGCCTAAGTTTACTATATAATTGTCTTTGCCAAACTCGTCTATCATTTCATGCACCATTTTTTTGATGACAGGTATTGGCGATAGCAAACGGCTAGGGTCAAAGTTGCCTTGTAGTGTAATTTTACCACCGCTCAGGTAACGTGCATTGCGTGCAGAGCAGGTCCAGTCTACCCCCAGTGCCGAAGCCTTGCTTTGTCCCATTTCTCCAAGGGCAAACCAGCAGCCTTTACCAAATACAATAACATGTGTTTCGGGGGCCAGTGCCTCTACAATCTGGTTGATGTATTTCCATGAAAATTCCTGGTAATCAACCGGGCTTAGCATACCGCCCCAGCTATCAAAAATTTGCACGGCGTTAACCCCGGCCTTTACTTTTTCTTTAAGGTAGGCAATAGTGGTATCGGTAATTTTTTGCAATAACACATGTGCCGCTTCGGGATGGCTAAAGCAGAATCCTTTTGCAGTATCAAAACTTTTAGAGCCTTTACCTTCTACTGCATAACAAAAAATCGTCCAGGGTGATCCTGCAAAACCTATGAGTGGAACTTCATCGTTCAGCATTTCCTTAGTAAGTTTTATGGCATCCATCACATAGCCCAGCGTTTCATCAATATCCGGAACAATTACCTGTTCTACATCTTTAGCCGAACGAATAGGATTGGGCAGGTAGGGGCCAAAGTTTGGTTTCATTTGCACCTCAATACCCATAGCCTGTGGTATCACTAAAATATCGCTGAATAATATGGCGGCATCAGGCTGTACAATTCTAATGGGCTGTACCGTTATTTCCGCAGCCAGCTCCGGGGTGCGGCAGCGGGTAAAGAAATCATATTTATCACGCAGTGCCATAAATTCCGGCAGGTAGCGGCCTGCCTGGCGCATCATCCATACCGGTGGTCGTTCTACCGTTTCGTTACGTAATGCTTTTAAAAAAAGATCGTTCTTTATGCTCATTTTTTTTGATTATTTATCTTGTTTTTATATTTGACTGTCTCTAACAAGGGCAAACTCGTTTTTTTACACCCCTCTTTTTTGAAACAATGGGTTATACTGATTACGTACCTGTATAATTACATTTTCTATACTGGGCTTATTGGCAACTACAATGTTTTGGGTAATGTCCTTTAAAGCCGAAGCAGTGGTAGCTCCAATACAAAAACAGGTTTCGGTTGTAATACTATTTTCTTTTAAAAAACTTTCAATTCCGCTGGGGCTAAAAAACATAATGCCGTTAAGGCTACTATTTATTTTATGCGATGCCAACACGGTTTCATATACTTCTACCTCATTAAAGTCAACACCTGCCGATGTAAGGGTAACAGGTAGTTCATCACGGCTCATGTTGCCGGAAAAAAAGGTAAAGCTTTCTGTTTTGTAATTATTTACAATTGTTTCGGCAAGCTGTTGTGCGTTATCTGCTTCAACTACTACCGTATAACCGTTTTGCCTTATAAAGGTTGCCGTAGTGCTACCCACACAAAACATGTTGCTGCCCCGGTAGGTTACACTTAATTTGTTCTTCAAAAAACTTTTAAACGCATTGCGGCTGGTAAATATCAGGTTTGCTTTTGTGGCATTTATATCAAAATTTTTAGACTGAACTTTTATAAAATCGCCTTCAATTACAGATAACCCTGCGTTAAGCAGAAACTGCCTTTGGTTGGGCAATAGCTTTTTGGTAGATAATATGCGTGCTGAGGTTTGCAAAACGATTACATGTTTGCGCGGTTACAAAACTTGCCAATATCTTTATTCAGTCCAAAAACTACCAATACATCATCAGCAGTAATAACAGTGTCTTTATCTATAAAGCCTTCAGACTGGTGTACCAGGCTTGTAGTGCCTAATATAGATTTACGTACTTTTCTGCGGATGATGGTAACTATTGTAAGATGAAATTTTTCGCGAAACTCCAGTTCTTCCAGTGTTTTACCTTCAAATTCCGGTAGTGCCTTAAGTTCAGATATAGAGTAATTTTTATCGATGCTAAAGTTATCTACAATGCCTTTAAGATTTATTTTTTTGGCAAGCCTTTCGGCAAAATCCTGCTCCGGATGGATAATTGTTTCAATACCCATGGCATTAAGTACCGTATCGTGAATGGGTGACAGCGAGCGGCCAATAATACGCGCTTTGGTAAGTTTTTTTACCACTGCAGTGGCTATAATAGCCGCCCCTTCATTTTCTCCAATGGCTATAACGGCCAGGTCGGCATTGGTAATGGGTAGCGCCTGGTAAGCCATTTCGTTAGTGGCATCCATGCAAATGGCATGAGATATTTTCTCTTTCACCATATTGACTTTGTTCATATTGTTGTCTATGCCAATAACCTCATTGCCGGTTTCGGTAAGGTTCATAGCCAGCGACATACCAAAGTTTCCTAAACCAAATATAATAATCTTCATAACCTCCTGCGTTTAGTTTATTAAAATGTTTTCTTCCGGATATTCATAACTGTACACCTGTAGTTTTTTAAGCATACCGATAAGCAGGTTAAGCAACCCTATACGTCCCAGAAACATAACTACAATTAGCACATACTTGCTGGACATACTTAGCCCCGCTGTTACGCCAAGGCTTAGCCCTACCGTACTGAATGCCGAAAAAACCTCAAAAGCTACCTTAATAAGAGAAAGCTTTTTTTCAAAAAATAATATCATTAATATGGCAATGCCAATAACTATGAGTGATATGCAGATAATGGCAAAGGCTCTTTTAACCGACTGGTTGTTTATTTTTCTTCCGCCCAGCTCAATGTGGTCTTTGCCTTTGGCAAGCGAAAAAATATTTAATGTTGCCAGTGCTATAGTACTGGTTTTTATACCCCCGCCTGTTGAGCCTGGTGAAGCCCCTATCCACATAAGGAATATGGCAAAAAGTATGGCCGGCATAGAAAGGCTGGCAAAATCATACGTATTAAAACCGGCAGTACGGGTAGTTACCGAGGTAAACCCGGCAGCTGTAATTTTCCCGAACAGGGTATTGCCTTCAAAAGCATGGTGGGATTCTATACAAAAAAAGAATATCAAGCCCATTGTAAGCAGTATGGCGGTCGTTACCATTACAATTTTTGAGTTGAGCGTGAGTACGCGCACCGGTGTGTGAAAGCGCCTGCGTGCCACACTGTTTACAACAATCTGCTTAAAATATCTTATGGAGTTAAACACTATAGCATAGCCTAGTCCACCTAAAATAATAAGGTGCATAATAATCCACTGGAAGGCATAAGCTTTTTTAAGGGCAGGTTCTGCCAGCCCGTTTGATAAGGTAGAAAATCCGGCATTGCAAAAAGCCGAAACCGAGTGGAATATAGAAAAGAATACTTTGTTTTTAATGCTGTTTATATCGCTTATAGAATAATAAATAAGCGCAGCGCCCACCAGTTCTATACCCAGGGTAAAAACTACCACACGCATGGCCAGGCGCATAACATTGTGCAGGCCATCACTTTCTACAAAGGCGCTTACACTAAGGCCTTCCCTAAAGGTGGTGCCCTGCTTAAAAAAGAAGGCAAAAAAAGAAGTGAAGGTAAGCATGCCTATACCGCCAAGCTGTATAAGCGTAAGTATTACGGTTTTGCCCATAAAAGTAAAATCGGTAGCGGTATCAACCACTATAAGGCCTGTAACACATACTGCACTTACCGATGTAAAAAGGGCATCGGTAAAACTAATGCCGTGTGTAGTGGCACTTGGCAGCAATAGCAAAAAAGACCCTAAAAGCCCTACTACAGCAAAGCTCCCCACAAACAATATGGTTGGGTTATAATACAGGCTGTATAGTTTTCGCAACAGCCCGGTAAGCCTCAGGAAAAAATAGATTATCAGCCCGGCATCCATTACAAAATTCACATTGTACAGCCTGCGGTATTCATCGCCGCTTATAAATGCTATAACTGCCGCTATCAACGTGAGCGTGAGCACCAGTATATTGGCCTTAAATACCCTTTTTAATGCCGGTTTATTAGAGTATTTGAGCCTGAGCAGGCTAAATACAATAAGTAATACAACCAATAAAGTCAGATACAGGGTTTTATGGTCAACAAAATCATATATGCGGTTTTCATACCCAAAATCAAACACCAGGAACACTATAAGCAGTATGTCTACAAAGCCATATATCCTTGAAAGTGTGTATGAAAGGTTTTTAAACATGCTCTTATTTCTTTTTGTTGAGTTGTGCACGTAAGGTTTTCATAAGGGCATCGCCGCCACTTTGCAAAATTTCTTCGGCACACAGATTGCCAAAATTACGGTAATCTGCGTTAATATGCACAGACTTCTCTATGTATAACCTCTGTCTTCCGTCCAGAGATAGTAATACGCCTTCAAACCGTATTTCGTCATCTATAAAGGTGGCCAGTGCACCAATGGGTGCTGTACAGCCGCCCTCCAGTTTTTTAAGAAACTGCCTTTCTATATGGGTGGCAATTTCAGTAGGTTTATCATTTAGACGGGATAATGCTTCTCGGCTATAGGCATCATGTTCCATTGCTACGGCCAGCATCGCACCCTGGGCCGGGGCGGGTACCATCCAGTCCAAAACCTCGGCAGTACCTTCAAACGCGGGGCTTTTTACTTTTTGTCCCGAGTAAAAATTTAAACGTTCCAGCCCGGCAGCGGCAAATATGGCGCCCTGCCAGTTATTTTCATCCAGTTTTTTAAGTCGTGTATTTACATTGCCGCGAAGGTCGGTAACATTATGGTGCGGGTAACGGTGCAGCCATTGTGCCTGCCTGCGCAGGCTTCCGGTGGCTACTGTTGCCGGGGCATTATAAAAAACCATATCGCTTTTTTGTACTAAAATATCGGCGGTATTTGCCCTTTTGGGTACTGCGGCCTGTACTATGCCCTTGGGTAAGGCGGTGGGTACATCTTTCATAGAGTGTACAGCTATGTCTACCTCGCCCTTTATCATGGCTATATCCAGGGTTTTGGTAAATATGCCTGTTATGCCCAGTTCATATAAAGGTACATCTAAAATAACATCACCGGTACTTTTTACGGCAACAATTTCGGTTTTATAGCCCAGTGCATTAAGTTGGTTTTCTACATAATGCGCCTGCCATAGTGCCAACTCGCTGTCGCGTGTGCCTATCTTTATGGTTTTATTCATTTTGGGTAGCTTCAATCCCGAACACTTTTTCAATCCACTCTATGCTTTCATCCACTACGGTGTCGTTGTCTTTGAGGTGATTGGCAAAATGCGTTGTAATTTTATGAATGATCCGGCGGCTGATGATTTCAGCCTGCTCTTCATCAAAATTACTGATTTTTTTCCGTTGGAAGTTTAATTCGGTATCCTTTATGTTATTCAGCTTATGCTTTAACGCATTGATTGTAGGGGCAAACTTACGGGCGTTCATCCAGTTGATGAACTCTGTTTTCACCTCTTCTATAATAGCCTCTGCTGCGGGAATGTGTTTTTTGCGGTTTTCGAGTGTGCTGTCAGTAATTTTGCTTAGGTCGTCCAGGTGTACCACCGTAACATTAGGGAGTTCTTTCACATTATCGTGTACATTTTTGGGCACCGAAAGGTCCAGTATAAGCAATGGTTTGTTTACCACAAGTATATCCTTATCTATAGTGGGTTCCTGTGCGCCGGTTGCTACCACCAGTACGTCGCATTTGGTGGCCTCAAGGGGTAGCAGGTCATAATCTTTAACAATAAGGTTAAATTTACCTGCTATTTTTTCGGCTCTTTCTTTAGTACGGTTTATAAGTACTATGTGGTTGTTTTTGGTATGTTTTACCAGGTTTTCGCACGTGTTGCGCCCAATTTTTCCGGTACCAAAAAGCAAAATGTTTTTATCTTGTACGGCAGGCACATTATTTAAAATATATTGTACCGATGCAAATGAAACCGATGTGGCACCACTGCTTAATTCAGTTTCATTTTTAATGCGTTTGCTGGCTTGTATAACACAATTTATAAGGCGTTCTAAAAAAGCGTTGGCAAGGCCGGCTTTTTTACTTTCGGCAAAGCCCAGTTTTATCTGGCTAATAATTTCAAAATCGCCCAGTATCTGGCTGTCCAGCCCGGTGCCTACCTTAAAAATATGGGCAATTGCTTCTTTATTCTTATATACAAAGGCAGCCCGTTGAAACTCTTCTACAGAGCCGCGGCTGTTATCGCAAAGTAATTTTATTAATTGAAAAGGATGTTGGGCAAAGCCGTATATTTCTGTACGGTTACAGGTAGAAACTACTATTATGTTTTCTATACCCTCTGTAGCGGCCTGTCTCAAAATAGCTGTCTTGGCCGGGGCATCAAGGCTAAATTTTCCCCTTGTCACGGCATCGGCTTTGCGGTAGCTAAGCCCTACGGCATAAAAGTACAGATGCCTGTGCGCAATTACATTATCCATATACACTCTCCCTAAAAAGTTTAACAAAACTATAACAAAGGCTTTTTAAAAAGTAACGCTCTACGTTCTATTTATACCGCTTGACGATATTTTGGCTTTTTAGCGTTATTTTTTTACAAAATAACTTAAATTTGCAATGAAATCAAGTCTTTACACAAACCTTGTTTAGAAGCGTTCTAAATAAAAACAACACCTGAGAAAAAGAAAATAACGTAAAAAAATACCGCTATGAGTGCTTATGAAGAAATAAGTATTGAGGACGATTTTTATGTGTTGCGGTTTGAAAACAATACCGATGAGACCGTTCATTTTATGAGGGAAGTAGGTGCAGACCTCATACAGTTTCACTTCGGTATTAAGGGCAGCGGCAAGTTTATTTTTAATAATGGGCGTTATGCCCTTAACCTGCGCGAAGAGGTTTCACTTTTTTTATATAATCCGCAAACACCATTACCCATACAGCTTGAAGTGGGTCCGCACAGCTGGGTAGTTTCGGTGCTTATTTCCATAAAAAAGTTTCACGGATTTTTTTCAGACCAGGCAGAGCATATCCCTTTTTTAAGCACTGATAATATAGATCGAAAGTATTATAAAGAAGATACCATAAGCCCGTCTATGACGGTGGTACTGAGCCAGCTTTTTCATTTTAACATGCACCCCTCTATAAAAAAATTATATTTTAAGGGTAAGGTGTATGAGTTGCTGAGCCTGTACTTTAACCGTGCCGAAGACCCTAATGCCGAACAGTGTCCTTTTTTGGTTGACGAAGAAAATGTAATAAAAATACGCAAGGCTAAAGATATTGTTATTGCCAATATGGCCGAACCGCCCGGCCTTGAAGAACTTGCAGAACGGGTGGGCATCAGCCTTAAGAAATTAAAAATGGGCTTCCGCCAGATTTATGGCGATACGGTATATAGCTTTTTGTTTGATTATAAGATGGACTATGCACGCAAGCTGTTAGATAGCGGATCATTTAATGTAAATGAGGTGGGGCTGCGTATTGGCTACAGTACTTCCAGCCACTTTATTTCGGCTTTCAAAAAGAAATTTGGCATTACGCCCAAAAAATATTTAATGAGTATTAATGAGCGTGTGTAATGTGGAAACCCGTAACACTTGATGAGCTGACTAAAGAAATTAATGTCGCTATACCGCAACTGACACATGAGCAATTAGTTTTTTGGCAGCAAATAAAAATTACTCCTGAAAAATGGGAAGAAAAAGGATATGGAGATGAAGGTGGTGGATTTTGGGTTGTTGCTGTTTTTGGAAAAAAAGTAATTTGGTACAATGATATTGAAGAAGGCTTTAATGTTTCTCATTATACTGTTTATGGTAAAATTGACGAATATGGCTGTGAACAGGATCAACTAAACCGGACAATAAATAAAATATTATCATATACACCTACTAAGTTTTAGAAACCTTGCAGGAGTAAACAAACAAAAAACAAACATGAAAGGAGTATTGTTAGTAAACCTGGGCTCGCCGCAAAGCCCAACGCCAAAGGATGTAAAACCTTACCTGGACGAGTTTTTAATGGATAAGTATGTTATTGATATACCTTTTTTAGTACGTGCCCTTGTGGTACGCGGCATCATACTTACATTCAGGAAAAGGCAGGAATCATCGGCAGAAGCATATGAAAAAATATGGTGGGACGAAGGTTCTCCGTTAATTGTGCTAAGCAAAAGGCTGCAGGATAAGGTGCAGCAAAAAACAGAACTACCCGTTGCGCTTTCTATGCGCTATGGACAGCCTTCTATAGAAAGTGGCCTGCAGGAACTTTCGGATAAGGGCGTTACAGATGTATTGCTTTTTCCATTATACCCGCAGTATGCCATGGCAAGTACACTAACCATATTGGTACAGGCAGAGGAAATCCGTAAAAAGAAATTCCCCCACATGCGCTTTACTGATGTGCCTGCCTTCTACAACAAACCCGATTATATTACGGCACTGGCCAACTCCATTAAAAAAGGGCTTGAAGGTTTTGAGTATGACCACCTGCTGTTTAGCTACCACGGCATACCTGAGCGGCACATACGTAAAACCGATGTAACCAAAAGCCATTGCAAAATAAATGACACCTGCTGCGTAACCGAAAGTGCTGCACATGCATTTTGCTACCGCCACCAGTGTTATGAAACTACCCGCCTTGTGGTAGAGCGGCTTGGCATACCAAAAGATAAATATTCGCAAACTTTTCAGTCACGGCTATCAGGCGATAAATGGCTTGACCCCTATACTGATGTTGAGGTAAATGCTATGCCGGCCAAAGGCATTAAAAACCTTGCTGTAGTTACCCCTGCTTTTGTGAGCGACTGTCTGGAAACGCTGGAAGAAATTGCCATGCGCGCTAATGAAGATTTTAAAGAACACGGTGGAGAAAATTTTTTGGCAATACCCTGCCTTAATGATGGTGATGAATGGGTAGGCGTAGTAGCCAATTGGATTAATGAATGGGCACACGCCGAAATGCCGGTAACATAAATAATGGGAGTCGCCTCGCAAGACCTCGCCACTAAAAGCATTAAAAGCCTGCTTATAAAACAATCGGTACCGGCATCTATAGGTATCCTGTTTATGTCAGTCAACGTGCTTGTTGATACTATTTTTGTAGGCCGCTGGATAGGGTCTTTGGCTATTGCGGCAATATCGGTAGTAATGCCGCTTACCTTTTTTATATCCTCTCTGGGTATGGCTATAGGTATAGGGGGCAGCTCTGTTTTAAGCCGTGCCCTTGGCAGCGGAGATAAAGATAAGGCCAACAACACCTTTGCCCACCAGATTATCATGACGTTCATTATATCGGCTATAGCCGTTGCGGCAGGGCTGGTATTTAGCGACCAGGTGTTGTATGCTTTTGGAGCAGCAGGAGATATTAAAGAACCTGCCGGACAGTTTTACTTTCCTGTGCTTATTGCGGTGCCTTTTCAGGCATTTTGCATGATGGGTAACAATGTAATACGTGCCGAAGATAAGGCCAAGCATGCCATGATAGCCATGATACTTTCGGCAATAACCAACCTGGTGTGCGATGTGCTTTTTATAAAAATACTGGGGTGGGGCCTTTTTGGTTCCGGCCTGGCAACAGCCACCTCCTTCTTTGTATGCTTTTTATATGTGCTCTGGTTTTTTATTTACAGGAGTGAATTAAAAGTAAAACTAAGGCACTTTGTATGGCATACTAAACTGGCAGGTGAAATACTCTCTTTAAGTTTTGTAACCTTTGCACGGCAGGGTGTTATCAGCATCCTTGCTATTATCTTAAACCATACACTTTTTGCACAGGGCGGAGAGCATGCTGTAACAGTTTATGGCATTATAAGCCGTATGCTTATGTTTATGCTGTTCCCCGTATTGGGTATTACACAAGGCTTTATGCCTATAGCGGGCTATAATTATGGCGCCGAAAATTACGGAAGGGTCCGCAAGACAATCAATACCGCTTTACTATATGCCGGTGGGCTTGCCATAGTGGTTTTTGCAGTGATTCTGATATTTGCCAGGCCTATAGTAAGTATATTTACTACCGATGCCGAAGTGATTAAAGATACCCCCGGGGCACTGCGTTGGGTTTTTGCCGCATCGCCTATTATAGCGGTGCAGCTTATTGGTGCGGCTTACTTTCAGGCCGCAGGCAAGGCAACAAAAGCCCTGCTGCTTACACTCACAAAACAAGGCTTTTTCTTAATACCGTTGATACTTATACTGCCACATTTTTTCGGTATTTTTGGAGTATGGATATCCTTCCCAATTGCCGATGTAATGAGTACGCTGGTAACGGGCATTTTCCTGAAAAAAGAAATGAGTAACCACCTTACCGATGCAACTTAAAATGAAAAAAACAGCATTGTCATTGCTAATGTTTTGTGTTTTTACAGTTATGTCAGCACAGGAAATAACAAGAGATGAATCTGAATCAGTACTCACTTTCAGTCTTTTTACCCCTACATTTTCGTATGCACCCCGTTATAAAGTGGGCTTTATGCATAAAATAAGTTCACGGTGGTGGGCAGGCTTATCTGCAGGCTATGGCAATTATGATACATCATTTAACTTTACGCGTAATGATGATAACAATATTGTAAACAAAGATTACAAGCTATATGAAGTAAGGCCTGAAATTTATTATGATTTGAGGCCGACTTCTAAACTTAAGCACTTACTTTCAGCCGAACTGTTTTATATTCACCATACCGATGTTTTTTATAACGACAGGTATAATGAAAATATTTACACGTATAAATATACGACTGCAGATTACCGACGTATAAAAACAGGTTTAAACATTAATTATAACCTGCTATTTTATTTTACAAAAAAACTTGGACTTACCCTTACTACCGGATTGGGAGTAAAATTCAGGAATGTAAATTTTAATAACGTTACCGGCAAAACAGAAGTTGATATAAGCGGCGATGACGAAGGAAACCTGGGGCTTTTTGAGATTGACGGCTACAGAAAAGAGGCAGGTAATGATACTAACATAAATTTTAATTTTGATTTAAAGCTGTTTTATAAATTTTAATATGGATCAATATTACGATTACATAAAAGCATTACACCTTATATTTATAATTACCTGGTTTGCGGGGTTGTTTTATATTGTCCGTCTCTTTGTATACCATATAGAAGCCAATGATAAGCCATCGCCCGAAAAAGAAATACTTACCAAACAATATATATTGATGAGTTACCGCCTGTGGTACATCATCACCTGGCCTTCAGCCATACTGGCCAGTATTTTTGCTTTTACCATGCTGTTTTTTACCTATCGGGGCAACCTGGTACTAACCATGCCATGGATGCATGTAAAACTGGCATTTGTATTGCTGTTGTATGCCTACCATTTAAAATGCCACCAGATATTTAAGCAATTACAGCGAAATGAGGTTAAATACACTACCGGGTTTATGCGCCTGTGGAATGAGGGTGCCACGCTTATTTTGTTTGCAGTGGTTTTTTTGGTAATTTTAAAAAACACCTTAAGCTGGATATTTGGTGTAGTGGGCATTATAGTATTTAGCATGTTGCTTATGCTGGGTTATAAATTTTATAAGAAGATACGGGAGCGCAACAACTCCTGAAGGGTATGAACGAAAAATTTAAAATAAGGCGGTGGTCATTACGGGTAAGGATATTCTTTTCGCTTATTTTTATTACGCTTATTGCCTCGTTTCTTATTGCTACCGTATCTATATACCAGTTTAAAAAAGAAGCCATAGAATATCACCAGGACAGGCTGGAGCGTAAAGAGGCCACCATAAAGCAAAATATTAATTATGTACTCTCTACCACTACCTATCCGCTTACGGCAGAAAATCTTCCCCTCATTTTCCGGGATAAAATTCATGATCTGGCAAATATACACGGTATGGAGATTAATATTTATGGACTGGACGGCCATCTGATAAAATCTTCAACCGCAGCCTTTTCGGTAGATACCATAGCACAGCGTATTCCATCAAAAATTTTAAAAGTAATACGCTCTACTGCCGAAAAAAGATATGTAGACCTTAAATCTGAAAACGGCAAAAGGTTTCGCTCTTCCTATAGTTATATTACCGATAATAAATTTAAGCCCCTGGGTATACTTAACCTGCCCTATATTGAAGATGACGGGTATTATGAAAAAGAGATAAACAATTTTATGATACGCTTTGGCCAGGTATATTCATTTATGCTTCTTATATCTATTATAATAGCCTATTTTCTAAGTAGCTATATTACAAAGTCAATAAAAGAAGTGAGCGACCGTATTAAGGAAACCCGGCTAAACCGTATAAACCAGAAAATACACATGACCGATTCGCCACAGGAGATAAGCCTGCTGGTGAATTCATATAACAACCTGATTGATGAGCTGGATGAAAGCGCCGCCAAGCTGGCGCAAAAAGAGCGTGAAGAAGCCTGGCGCGAAATGGCCAAACAGGTAGCGCACGAAATCAAAAATCCGCTTACCCCCATGCGGCTTACTGTACAGAGTTTTCAGCGAAAGTTTAACCCTGACGACCCGCAAATACACGAGAAACTGGCAGAATACAGCAATACGCTTATACAACAAATAGATACCATGACATCGGTGGCATCGGCTTTCAGCAGTTTTGCCTCTATGCCGGCACAACAAAATGAAACACTTAATGTGGTAAAGGTAGTGCAGCTTGCCCTTGAAATTTTTAATGAAAGCTTTATTACTTTTCATGCCGGTGAACCGGATATTATTACCCGGATGGACCGCACCCAGCTGATACGTATTATCACCAATCTGGTAAAAAATGCGATACAGGCTATTGATGAAGACAACCCCGACCCGCATGTAGACGTGCGCGTGTACCGTAAAGGTGATATGGCTAAAATAGCCGTTGCCGATAACGGTAAGGGCATAAGCATGGAAAATAAAAGCCGTATCTTCGAGCCTAAGTTTACTACCAAAACAAGTGGTATGGGACTTGGGCTGGGTATTATTAAAAATATTGTTGAAAATTATAACGGCGCTATAACTTTTGACAGTACCCCCGGTAAGGGTACGGTTTTTTATGTATCGTTACCCATAATTTATGTAGGGCCCGAAGGAGATATCTATAAAACATAATAACATAACTACTATGACTTTTGAAAACATTACGGTTGTAACCGAAAATAATTTAGGGCTAATAACTATTAACAGGCCATCAAAACTTAATGCCCTTAACAAGCAAACTATTATAGACCTTCATGAGGCATTTAAAGCTCTTGATGCTGACGCGTTGGTTAAGGCTATTATTATAACAGGCAGTGGCGAAAAGGCTTTTGTTGCCGGGGCCGATATAGCAGAATTTGCTCATTTTGATGAGGAAGAAGGCGAAAAACTGGCTGCTGAGGGACAAATTCTACTGTTTGACCTTGTACAGAACTTACGCACACCCGTAATTGCCGCTATAAATGGTTTTGCGCTTGGCGGCGGACTGGAACTGGCCATGGCATGCCATTTCAGGATTGCAAGTGAAAATGCCAGAATGGGCCTGCCGGAAGTATCGCTTGGGGTAATACCGGGTTATGGTGGCACACAACGCCTGCCACAGCTTATAGGCAAAGGCCGTGCTATGGAAATGATAATGACGGCAGGCATGGTTACTGCGCCCGATGCGCTGGCCTGGGGACTGGTAAACCATGTAGTGCCACAAGCGGAGCTCCTGGATTTTGCCAGAGGTATAGCTGCTAAAATCACCAAAAACTCCCCTGTTGCCATAGCCAAAGCTATTAAAGCTGTAAACGCAGGTTTTGAAGAAGGTGCAGACGGTTATAACGTAGAAATAAAATCTTTTGGAGAAGCTTTTGGTACTGTAGATTTTAAAGAAGGCACTACTGCTTTTTTAAAAAAACGGAAGCCGGAGTTTCCGGGTAAATAACAAAAAAAGCCGGTTAGTTTTCTAATCGGCTTTTTTACGCTCTGTTTTATTTTTCATCATACTCTAAATATTCTTTAATAGGTTTTCCGCCTATAATAACATCTTTTAATACAGCATTGCCGTGGCTTACCGCCACAAGGGCATAGGCAGGCAGCACCCTGCTTTGTCTGTTATTATATTCCCTGTAAGCTGTTTCAGCCTTTGGCGCTTTACTTTCTTCCATATAAAAACGGTCAAAAGGCAAATCAAAATACTGCGTGCCGTTTATATTGTAACTTAAAGTTACCTGTATATAATCAGTATCATTATCAGGCCTGTCATGTACAAGGGAAGAAATACGGGCAAAACCTTCGGCATCATGCTCCAGCATGGCGTAGGCTTTTTCGCCTTGCTCCCAGACACCCGGAAGGGCAGCAATAGTGTCGGCTTCATAATCAAGTGAAATATATTTTCCCCTAAAAGGGTCATTTGGGTCAACAGGTTTTGTTCTAAACCGGAATATCTTACCCTGTGTAACCGTAATTTCGTTATCGTACACCATTTTTAGCGGTACAAATAACTGTGCCAGTAGTGTGGCTGCCAGGGTAATAATTATATATTTAGTTTTCATGGCTTATATTTTTATTTTGTTTCTTTTTGATGAGTATGTAGTTGGCCGCAAAAAAGCCCAGGCCTACTATTAAAAATAATATGCCCCGCAGTTCAAAGCTTATGTCAGTATCAAAAAAGCGGCAAAGCGTAAGCAGGGCTATTACAATCAGCCCAAAGTTAAGTTTCCCGAAATTATAAGTCTTAATACCTTTATAAACAGTAGCAATACCAATAACCAGCAGTAAAATGTTGCACAATACCATAGCTATAACTTCGCTTGCCAGCGCCAATGCAAAAATAGCCGGATACAACACTGCTGTAGCAGCATATAATGTAATGGTTTGTTTTTTAACGGCTACGGCAAAGCACAATATTAAAGCGGATAATACCACTGCCAACACAAACCAAAGGTTTTCAAACCTTGCATCTAAGGCTGTAATTTGCCAGGATGTATTAAAAGTGCCTATGAATAAAACAGGTAGCTGGGTTGCAATACCAAAAAAGCGGTAACCGGTAGCGGCTCTCCGCCTTTGGCTAAAATAGGGGGTGAGGGTTATAGTATAAAAAACACAACCCATAGCCATATAAATGAGTATTAAAAAAGAATCTGCCGGAGAAAAAGCATATAGGCAACTTACCACACTGAGGGGTATCAGCCAGCCCGAAACTATTGCTGTATTGCCCTGCGCATTGTTTTTAAGCATCCTGAAGTAAAAAGGCAACAGCAGGGTAATAAAAACAAAATACAGGTAAGGGGGGTGCTCCCCGGCAGTGGTTGCACCTCCATAGCTTGTGCTGCACAAGAGTAATAGTATCCATAACGCGTAAGAACGAAAAATATACACCAGGGGCAGGCATAATAATATGAGAGTTGCAGTGTACGTATGTATATCACCGGGTATATTATATATTTGAGAAATTAATGCTATGCAGGCGCCAACAGCAAAAAGCAGCAGTGTTGCCGCTGTTTCCTGCCAGCCGCGGCTTTTATTTTTTATATAAGTATATACTGCCAGTGCCTGGGCTATAACCAGCGGCAGGAAAGCCAACAGGGTGCGGGTAGTTTTGGTAAAGTTATCCCAGTTGTGGGCAAATAGTAATATAATTCCCAAGCCGGCAAGTGCAGCCCCCACTATACCAAAAACAGCCAAAAGCCAGCCTTCTGTGGGCCGCTTTTTCTGTTCATAATAAGTTGTAATGGCCCGGGCAGTTTCGCTGCTTATAATATTATGTTCTAGCAGCTCGTCTATCTCTTTTTTATTCATAACATAAAATTTTAAGATTATAAAACCCCGCAGCGGTATCAAAACCGCCACAGGGTTCACCGCTAAAACGGTTAGTTGGTTAGTTCCTCAAATTGTTTCAGGTCGCGGGTGTTTTTTTGTACCGATATGGCAGCAAACAGGCTAAGGGTGAACGACATGCCGTAAAAACCTTTTTCGCTCAGCCATAAATCGGCATTCCATAACCCTACCACCAGCAATACCAGGCTGGCAATGGTGGCAAACCAGCTCAGGCCATAATACATTTCGGTAACCGGTAGCCCTTCAAGTTTATCGCGCACGCTTTTTTGTACCGATATTACAGAGAACAGCCCAAAGAGCAATATGGTAAAATAATATCCTTTTTCGTTTAACTGCATTTCGGCATTCCACAAACCAATGCAGTAAGATACCATGCCAACAATAAGCACAAACCATGAGGCCCCTATAAAGGCCGGGCTTGGTTTTAGTGGCAGCATGCCGTTAGTGTTTTTCTTTTCTTTTTTAGCTGATGGCACAGGCATATCAAATGTTTTTAGCGGTTCCATAAATTATAGTATTAATGATTTACAGAAGCAAAGCTGCGCCAAAAAATAACCATTCAAAACCCTTTTTTATTATAAAACTGATGATATAATAATTATATTTATTGCTGTAAATTATTATTTATGAATGCGATAGAAGATATTATAAAACTCATGGATTATGAAGATAAAAAACTTTTTATAAGCTATCTTGATAAAAATAATAAACGTAAGGGTACTAAAAACATTCAGTATTTTAAATTGTTAGAAACTGATGATATAAATAGCTTAAAAAAATTATATAAAAGCAAAGATAGCCGCGATGCTTACCATGCCTTAAGAAAGCGCCTGTATGACAGCCTGGTTAATTTTATGGCCAACCGAACGTTTGAAACCACTACGGGCGAAGCCCACGAAACACTACGGCTTTTGGTAGTGAGCCGCTTTTTTTTAGAACACCAGCTCACTAAAACAGCGTTTAAATGTTTAGAAAAAGCCGAAAATAAAGCAATGGCAATGGAAAATTTTAGCCTGATGAATGAAATTTACCATACGCAGGTGCAGTATGCCCACCTTAACCCGGCTGCTAAGCTTGATGGTATTTTGGTTAAGTTTAAGGATAACCGCAGGAAACTGCAGCTTGAGGAACAACTTAATATGGGGTATGCCTTACTGCGCAGGGAACTGGATGAAATTCAACATAAGGGCAAAATTATTGATCTTACCGCCCTGGTTGCCCAAACCATGAAATCACTTGGGGTATCTATTAAGGAAATATTGACGTTTAAATCGCTTTACCAAATACTGTTTATTGCCAATGAGTATGCTACTATACAAAACAATTTTACCCTTATAGCGCCGTTTGCCCAAAAGAGTTATGCCTTTATTTCATCACGTGGCCAGCAAGCGGACGGCCAGCTGTATTACCATATTTACATTCTCTATTTTATAGCGAATATCTACTTGCGTAATCATAATTTTGATGAGAGCCGCCATTACCTCACCCTAATGGGGGAGCAGATGCAAAAGCAGGACAGGCGGTATTATAACCGGTTTGCCTTAAGGCACGTTTTGCTTGTGGGGCTCAATGCCAATTTTACAGGCAATGCCGCTACTGCTATAGCTGTTACCGAAAAGGCATTAGCCGCACCCGCACCACACCGAAACAGTGTTGATGTGAACGACCTGCAATTGTGCCTCGCCATGATGTATACACAGCAAAGCGATAAAAAGGCCCTGAAAGTAATGAACAGTTTTAACCATACTGACAGCTGGTATGAAAAGCGTATGGGTATGGTGTGGGCCATACGCAAAGCCCTGCTTGCTATTATTATACTGGCTGAATTTGAGTATACTGAGCTAGCCCTCTCACAACTTAAAAGCTTTAAAAAGCGCTATAAAAAATATTTATTGGAGGTAAAAGAAAACCGGGTTATGCAGTATGCACTGCTGGTTGAAAAGTATTTGCTAAATACTGATATTATAAAAACCCCCGGTTTTAAAGCAGAGGTACTGGGTTTACTAAAGCCTGATGAAAAAGAAGACCTTTTTGTACTGGGCTTTACCGCATGGCTACTTTCTAAAACAAATCAAAAACCGGTTTACCACACTACCCTGGAGTTACTGCACTACAATTCACCGTCCCATTCAGCATAAAACTGTGCCAAAAAACCTTCCATATAGATGTGGCGGCCTTCGGCTATTTTTTTACCGGTTTGGGTATTCATACGGTTTTTGAGTAACAGCAGTTTTTCATAAAAATGGTTTAGGGTAGGGGCAGTGCTTTTTTTATATTCCTCTTTGCTCATGTTGAGGTTGGGTGCAATGTTTGGGTCATGCAGTGCCCGGTTTTTAAATCCGCCATAGTTAAAAGCGCGTGCAATGCCAATAGCCCCAAGCGCATCAAGCCTGTCAGCATCCTGAACAATTTCCAGCTCTTTACTGCTAAAACTGCGCTCTGTATTTCCGCCCTTAAAAGATATATTTTCTATTATGGCAATAACGTGTTCAATAATGTCTTTATCAACATTGTTGCTCTCCAGAAATTTCCTTGCCATCCTGGGGCCCACGGTTTCATCGCCGTTATGAAATTTGCTGTCGGCTATATCGTGCAGTAATGCCCCCAGTTTTACTACCGTAAAGTTACACGGTTCAGTTTCGGCAATATGCAGGGCATTGTTATATACACGTTGTATATGAAACCAGTCGTGCCCGCCTTCGGCATCGGCAAGCTGTTGTTTTACAAAAGTTATAGTGGCGTGTATAAGGGCGGCATCGTTCATTATAAAATTTTTATGCTGCAAAAGTAAGCTATACTATAAATTTTACCTAACCTGCGATGGCGATAAACCAAACTGTTTTTTAAAAGCATAACTAAAATGCGAAAGATTTTCAAAACCAAGGTCCAGATAAACTTCGCTAACCGATTTGCCTTTTTCTTTTATGAGGTAAAAAGCCTCCTGTAGCCTGCGCTGCTGCAGCCAACGGTTGGGGGTGGTGCTGAATATTTTTTCAAAATCACGCTTAAAGGTACTCAGGCTGCGCCCGGTGAGGTATGCAAAACGTTCCAGGCTTACGTTGAAATGATAATTTTTTTTCATGAAAGCTTCCAGGTCTATCTTGCCGGGCTCTGAAAAATCAAAAAGTATATTTACCAGTTTTGGGTATAACTGCACCAAAAGCAATACAGCTTCTTCCTGCTTCAGCATCATAAGGCTTTGGCTTCCCGGCTTGCTGAAAAGATTTTCGTATTGTTTTAAAGACTGCATAAAATCTGCCAACAGGGATGCATTTTCTAAAGAATGAAATGTGGACAGATCTTTTTCTTCCCCGGCTTTATAACCATATTTCAGGCTTATGGTATGTAAAAGTTCCCGTGTAAGAAAAATAGATACCGAACGGTATTCGCCCTCTTTTCCCGGTTCTTTTTCAAATTTTGCCAAACTGTTGCGGCGGCAAAAATAGATATTGCCTTCTGTAAAAGTTTTGGTGCCCAAAACATCGGTCATAACCGTTTTGCCCGAAAGTACATATACCAGGGAATGTTCCGGTACAAACTGTTCACCCACCCTGCTGCGGGTAAAATAGCATGAATAGCGTATGGCGGGTATAATAGTATCAAGCGTATCCATAAGTTAAAGATACCATTTATATTAATAAAAAAGGGTGGCTAAAGGTATAGCCACCGATATTATATTTACAGTACAGATTTGGTTTCAAGGTATTCTTCAAGGCCGTACACGCCAAATTCGCGCCCTATGCCTGATTGCTTAAACCCGCCGAATGGCGCCATAGGATCATGCTTAAAACCGTTTATGGCAATGCGTCCGGCATCTATCCTGCCGGCAACTTTTTTTGCCCTTTCTTCATCAGCCGAACTGATATAGGCATGCAGGCCATAAGTAGTATCGTTAGCTATGGCTATAGCATCTTCTTCATCTTTATAGGTTATAATGCTAAGCACAGGGCCAAAAATTTCTTCGCGGGCAATACGCATATTGTTGTTTACATTGGTAAAAATTGTAGGTTTTACAAAATTACCGGCTTCCAGCCCATCCGGCTTGCCGGGGCCGCCTGCCAATAGCTCAGCACCTTCTTCAAGGCCTGTATTTATATAATTTTGCACACGTTCATACTGTTTCTGGCTTACCATTGGGCCTACGGCAGTATCTTCATCTGCCGGGTTACCCACCTTAACCTGTGTAACAGCGACTTTTGCCAGTTGTTCTACCTCGCCCAGCCTGTTTTGCGGCACTAACAACCGCGTTGGGGCAATACAGGCCTGTCCACTGTTCATATACGCACCAAATACTGCCATAGGTACAGCGGTAGCCAAATCGGCATCATCCAGTAATATGTTAGGCGATTTGCCACCCAGTTCAAGCGTTACGCGTTTCATAGTATCTACAGCGCCACGGGCAATAGCTTTACCTACCGCGGTAGAGCCTGTAAACGAAATCTTGGCAATATCCGGATGGCGTGTAATTTCGGCGCCCACAACATCGCCACGGCCGTTAACTACATTATAAATACCTTTTGGTACATTGGCTTCGGCAAAGCACTGCAGCAATAAATCGGTTTGCAGGGCACTCATTTCGCTTGGTTTTATAACAGTAGTACACCCTGCCGCAATAGCGTTAGAGAGTTTGCTGCAAATAAAGCCCGTGCTTGAGTTCCACGGTGTGATAACGCCTACTACACCCACCGGTTCCATAATAACATTGGCGCTGCCTGTTTTACGCTCAAAGCAAAATGTTTTTAAAATTTCTATTACCGATGAAATGCCGGAAAGGGCAAAGCCAATGCTGTTATTGCAAAACTGCCTGGTGCCGCCATATTCGGTTATCATAATTTCTATAAGCTCATCTTTCCTGCGGTTTACAGCATCATACATGCGTTGCAATATGGCAATGCGCTCTTCGCGGCTGCTTTTTGAAAAAGATTTAAAAGCTTCTTTTGCAGCCGCTACTGCAGCCTGAACATCAGTTTCATCTCCCAAAACCACTTCGCCTATTTTTTGATTGTTGGAAGGGTTAATAAGGTCAAACAATTCGGTGCCATGCGGGGTTACAAAGGCGCCGTTTACATACATTTTGTCTATTGTTTTCATTCTGTTGAATTTTTAATACAACAAAGTTCCGGCTTACCTCTTAGCTTTATTTTGTTGAAACGTTCAGTGTTGTTTTGTTAAAACGTTCAATAAAAAAGGGCTGCCTTTTTAAGACAGCCCTATAACTATTTTTGGTTTTAAATTACCAGATTTTTACACGCTTTTCAGGTACTACATACATTTTATCGCCTTGCTCAATATTAAATGCATCATAAAACGCATCTACATTTTGCAATGGCACGTAGGCGCGGTACATGCCCGGAGAGTGCGGGTCTGTTTTTACCTGGTTTTTAATGGCTTCGTCCCTCATTTTTGTCCTCCAGATGGTAGCCCAGCTGATAAAGAAACGCTGTTGGGGTGTAAATCCGTCAATCAGGCCGGGGCTGCCATGCTCTTTTAAATATAGCATAAGTCCGTCATAAGCAGCGTTTACACCGCCAAGGTCACCAATATTTTCACCCAGCGTAAACTTACCATCTACATAAGTGCCCGGTAGCGGTTGTAACGCACTGTACTGGTCTGCAAGGGCGCCACCAAGGCCGGTAAATTTTTCAAGGTCTTCATCGCTCCACCAGTTTACCAGATTACCATCGGCATTATAACGTGATCCTGAATCATCAAAGCCGTGTGATATTTCGTGCCCTATAACGGCGCCAATGCCGCCATAGTTTACCGCTTCATCAGCCTTGTAATCATAAAACGGAGGCTGTAATATTCCGGCAGGAAATACAATTTCGTTATAGGCCGGGTTAAAGTAGGCATTTACAATTTGCGGCGCCATGTGCCATTCGGTTTTATCAACCGGTTTGTTCAGGTCTTCAAGATTTTTTTTATACCTCCAGCGGGCCACATTTTTCATGTTGTTAAAAAAAGTACCACCATTTGCAGGATTGTTTATAGTAAGTGCCGAATAATCTTTCCACTTGTCCGGATAGCCAATTTTTATCTGTAGCCTGTTTAGTTTTTCAATAGCAGACTCACGGGTGCTTTTAGCCATCCATGGCAGGCGGTTAATACGGTTTTCATAAGCCTTCATTACATTTTTAATCATAATTTCGGCTTTCTCTTTTGCTTCGGGCGGAAATTTTTCAGCAACATACAGCTTACCCAGTGCTTCGCCTACACTGCCGTTTACAGTTTGCAGGGCATTTTTATCGCGGGTTTCTTCTTTAAGGGCACCACGAAGGGTTTTGTTGTAAAATTCCCAATCGGCTGTTTCAATATCAGTAGAAAGATAATTTGCCGAATGGTTAATTAATGTCCACTTCATATAATCTTCCCAGGTAGCCACATCACCCTTTTTCAGGATGTCATCCAGTGCAGCCATGTACTTGGGCTGTGTCACAATAATGGTATCAATATTAGCTATGCCAACGCCTGCCAGGTACTCATTCCATTTAATAGACGTAGTTAATTTTTGCAGGTCGGCAATACTCATTGGGTTATAGCTCTTACGGCTGTCGCGGCGTTCTACGCGATCCAGCCTCGGCTGTGCCATTGCCGTTTCCAGCTCCAGTATTTTTTTTGCGCTTATGGCAGCCTGTTCTGGCTTATAGCCAACATATTGCAGCATACGGGCTACATGCTGTACATATTTTTCCCTCTTTTCCTTACTGTCGGCATCATCAGATACATAATAGTCGCGGTCAGGTAAGCCCAAACTTCCCGGGCCTAAATGTACCACGTTGCGGTTACTGTCTTTGGCATCGGCGCCAACGCCAACACCAAAAAATCCAAGTCCGCCTTCCCATTCCATCTCTTCAAGCAACGCCTGTAAACTTTTTACGTCTTTTACCTTGTCAATTTTTGCAATATAAGGTTTAAGCGGTTTTACCCCGGCTTTGTTACGCGCCACGGTATCCATAATGGTATTGTACAAACCGGCTGCCTTACCCTCATCACTTTTAGGGCTTAAAGATTTATTGGCGGCAGCCCTTTTTAAAATGGCAAGAGCATCATTATTAGTGTTTTCCCTTAGCTCATCAAAACTTCCCCAACGGGTTTTGTCATCAGGGATTTTAGTATCATCCAACCATTTTCCATTTACAAAACGAAAAAAATCATCGCCGGGTTTTACGCTTGTATCCATGTATTGCATTTCAATGCCTGGTTTTTGTTGATTGTTTTGTGCCATGCCTGCAACGCTGCTCAAAAGCAGTGCAGCAAATGCGGCAGGAGCATTAGTTTTTAATTTCATTCTTTACTGTTTAAAACTTAGATTTACAAATATATGAAAAGGAGGGTTTCAAAAATCCAGCCGAAAAATGTTAAAAATGAAATTTATTGTATTTGTACCAATATATGTGCACATAATGCCAGCCAATCGGCGTATTGTTTTGTAATTTTGCAAAAAATTTACCATGATTGCCTTTTTAAAAAAACAGTGGATTTTTGTTGTAAGCCTTATTGTATTGTGTGGGGTTATTTTGTTTTTGTTTATGCAGGCACTTACCCCACAAAAAGACCTTAAAATATACAGCCCGGCCGATGTAAACCCTGAACTTGCCGACAGTACCATATGGCACATTAGCCGCCACCATACCATAGCCCCGTTTGCCTTTACCAACCAGAACGGTAAAATAGTTACCAATAAAGATTATGAAGGTAAAATTTATGTAGCCGATTTCTTTTTTACTACCTGCCCCACCATTTGCCCTATTATGGCCGATAATATGGAATGGCTGCAGGATAAGATAACTGATATGCCCGATGTGATGCTTTTATCCCACTCGGTTACCCCGGATATTGATTCGGTTCCCGTATTAAGGGCGTATGCAGACCGCAAAGGCGCTATTGACGGGAAGTGGAACCTGGTAACCGGCAAAAAAGAAGATATTTACTACATAGCCCGAAAATCATACCTTGCGGTAAAGACCACCCGGTCTTCGGATTTGTATAATATGGTGCATACCGAAAACTTTGTACTGGTAGACAAAAAAGGCAGGATACGCGGTTTTTATGACGGTACCAACCTTGATGCTGAAAAAGAAGACGGTACAAAAAATGTGAAACAGCTGCTGGAGGATATTAAATGGCTCCGCGAGCATGGAGATTAATGTTATCTGAATATTAATTTGTAATTTCGCAATCTGAATTTATTCTAAATAAAAGTTGAAGACTACACTTGCAGGGCTTAAAAAAGGCCAGGTGGCCATAATAACCGATTTTAATATTGAGGCTATTCCGCTGAAATTACTTGAAATGGGGTGCCTGCCCGGCAATGAGGTTACACTTTTGCAGGTTGCCCCCATGGGCGACCCTATTTATATAAACGTTAACGGCAGCTATGTGGCTATACGTAAAGATACCGCAGCCGAGATTGACGTTGTACTAATTACCGAATAAACATGGCAAGCCCTGTTATTAAAATAGCCCTTATAGGCAACCCCAATACCGGAAAAACCTCAGTTTTTAACAGGCTTACCGGCCTTAACCAACAGGTGGGCAACTACCCCGGTATTACCGTAGAACGCAAAACCGGCACCTGCAAACTGCCCGGAGGCGTAAAAGGAGCCATATCTGACCTGCCCGGTACCTACAGCCTTAATGCCAGTTCTATGGATGAGAATGTGGTGATTGAGCTGTTGATGAATAAAAACGACAGGGATTACCCCGATGTAGCCGTGGTGGTTACCGATGTAGAGAACCTGAAGCGGAACCTGTTGCTTTTTACCCAGATAAAAGACCTTGAAATACCCACCATACTGGTTATAAACATGGCCGACCGTATGGAGCGTAAAGGGATAACGCTTGATGTGCCTTACCTGGAGCAGCACCTCAATACCCGCATTGCTCTGGTTAGCTCCCGTAAAAATACAGGCATAGAGCATATAAAAGACCTTATTGTAAATTACAAAGGGCTATCTACCCAGCCGTGCCTTAACGCATCGTCTATAGATCCGGACTATTTTGACAGGCTCCGCAAAACCTTCCCTACGCAACAACTTTATAAACTTTGGCTGGTTATTACCCAAGATGCCAATTTTGGTATTATTGATATTAAGGAAATGCAGGGCACATCGTTTACCAAAACAAAGCCTGAACTGAAACGCCTGCAACAAAAAGAAACCATAAAGCGGTACCAGTTTATAAATGACGTATTAAAGGTGGGGCAGAAAATAGACGTAAGCACGGCTAAAGACCTGCGCGCGCGGTTAGACAGGATACTGATGCATAAAGTGTATGGCTATATTATTTTCTTTGCCATATTACTGCTCATTTTCCAGTCGATATTTTCCTGGTCTGAAATACCCATGAACCTTATTGAAGAAGGTTTTGCATGGCTATCCTCTTATACTGCTACCCATATGCCCCAAGGTAAATTAACCGATTTGGTTGCCGAGGGTATTATTCCCGGCATAGGGGGCATTGTAATATTTATTCCGCAAATTGCATTTTTATTCCTCTTTATATCCATACTGGAAGAAACCGGCTATATGAGCCGGGTAGTTTTTTTAATGGATAAAATTATGAAACGCTTTGGCCTTAGCGGTAAAAGTGTAGTGCCATTGGTGTCGGGTACTGCATGCGCCATACCGGCCATTATGGCATCGCGGAATATAGAAAACTGGCGTGAAAGGCTTATTACTATACTGGTAACGCCTTTTACCACCTGTTCTGCCCGATTACCGGTATATACCATATTAATATCTATTATTATACCTAACCGCTATGTACTGGGTGTTTTTAACCTTCAGGGGCTTACACTTATGGTGTTATATATGTTGGGTTTTGGCGGGGCTATACTGGCTGCCTGGATATTTAATAAAATAATAAAGCACACATACAAAAGCTTTTTTGTGGCAGAAATGCCCAACTATAAAGTACCGCTGGTTAA
Source organism: Flavobacterium rhizosphaerae (assembly GCF_046000445.1). Lineage (NCBI taxonomy): Bacteria > Pseudomonadati > Bacteroidota > Flavobacteriia > Flavobacteriales > Flavobacteriaceae > Flavobacterium > Flavobacterium rhizosphaerae. The sequence continues at coordinate 66,445 of NZ_JBELPZ010000005.1, forward strand.
AAATATAGCCATTAATGTGCTGGAAAAAACTAAAGCATTTGTGTATGGGGCAGGAAAAATTATACTGGCCCTCTCCATAATAATCTGGTTTTTGGGCAAACACGGCCCGGGTGAAGATTTTAACAATGCCAAAGCTATAGTTACGCAACAGCCAGCCAGCAGTAACTTTACCCAAAGCGAACTGAATGATGAAGTGGCAGCCTACCAACTGGAACACTCTTATATTGGTATTATGGGCAAGGCTATTGAGCCTGCCATACGCCCGCTGGGGTATGACTGGAAAATAGGCATTGCCATAGTATCATCTTTTGCGGCGCGCGAAGTGTTTGTAGGTACGCTGGCTACCATTTATAATATTGGCAGCAGCGCCGAAGAGAAAGAGGGCGAAGCCACGATTAGCCAGCGTATGGAAGCAGAAATAAACCCGGTTACCGGCAAAAAAGTGTTTAACTTTGCGACCGGAATTTCGTTATTGCTTTTTTATGCTTTTGCCATGCAGTGTATTAGTACGCTTGCTATTGTAAAAAAAGAAACCAACTCATGGAAGTGGCCAATAATACAATTGGTGAGTATGAGCACGTTTGCGTATGTGGTGTCGTTAATTGCTTATCAGTTACTAAAATAGAAGCTAACGGTTATTAGGCTTTGTATGCATTTTGTTGTAACTTTATAGTAATGTTTGAACGGTTTAATGAAGATTTTACTTATGGATTTACAGGATATTATAGTATATGTTTTGGTGATTGGTGCAACGGCATTTCTTGTAAAAAAGTTTTTCTTTAAAAAGAAAAAGGCAGGCAACTGCGGCAGTGATGACTGCGGCTGTCATTAATCTTTTATAATCATTACCGGTATATCTACTTTATGGCGTACGGCATCTACCGTAGTTCCAAATATAATATCCTTTAACAGTTTATGCCCGTGGGCACCCATAATCAAAATGTCAAAATCACCACTTTGATTTATAATATTTGGTATCTGCTTTTTAGGGCTGCCAAAGTTTAGCCGTATGTTTACTTTATAGCCCTGGTTTTCCAGGCTTTTTTTATACGTTTCCAGATATTCTTTATCGCTCGATGTTTCATAATCATGTGCCTGCTCGCCATGCACCATTGCGCCTACGGTTTCAACAATATGTATCAGGGTATAGGTGGCCTCTTTACCCCCCAGCTGTATGGCGCTTGAAAGGCTACGGGCATCGGTTTTACTAAAATCGAGCGCAAGGGCAATATTGCGGTATTCCCTTTTTTGAGGCAAATCGGTTAGCAGCAAGGGGTCTACGTGTGGTACCGCTGTAGCCCTGGCACGACTTTTTAACACAAATGGCTCTATCATAATATACAGGAGCAGTACACCTGCACCAACGGCAAGGGGTACCACAAATAGCCAGATGTAAATAGGGTCTTGAGACGTGGTTAGCCATTTAAAAATCTCGTCATAAACCAATTTGGCGTTTAGCGCCACAATAACCAGTGCTATTGTCCAGGAAGCAATTTTTGTCCATGTGCCAATGGCAAACTCTTTCATTTTTACTTTATCGCTAACAAAATGAATCAGCGGAATTACCGCAAAACCCAGTTGCAGGCTCAGTATAACTTGGCTTAGTACCAATAGCTCGCCGGTTGCACCTTCGCCAAAATATACTATGGTTAAAAAGGCGGGTACTATGGCAATAAGCCTTGTAATAATACGCCGTACCCACGGCTGTATGCGCAGGTTGAGGTAGCCTTCCATAACAATTTGCCCAGCCAGCGTGCCGGTTATGGTACTGCTTTGCCCAGCGGCAATAAGCGCCAGGGCAAACAATACGGCTGCCCAGCTGCCCAGCATGGGTTCTAAAAGCTTATGCGCATCCTGTATATCGGCTATATTATACATGCCCTGAGTATAAAAGGTAGCGGCAGCCAGTATTAAAATGGCTGCATTTACAAAAAAGGCCATGTTTAGGGCTATAACAGAATCGTATAAATTATATTTTATAGCCTGTTTTATACCTTGGAACGTCCTGTCGAACTTCCGGGTTTGTACCAGAGATGAATGCAGGTACAGATTGTGAGGCATTACCGTGGCTCCGATAATACCAATGGCAATGTACAGTGCCGCGCTGTTGGGTATAGAGGGTACAAGCCCGCTAAATACAGAGCCCATATCGGGTTTGGCAAAAAACATTTCGACAAGGAAGGAGAGCCCTATTATGGCAATAAGCCCTATAATAAAGGCTTCCATTTTTTTTATGCCCTTGTTCATCAGAAACAGTAACAGGAAGGTATCAAACATAGTAATGCCCACACCCCACAACATGGGCAGCCCAAAAAGCAGGTTAAGGCCTATGGCCATACCCAGCACCTCGGCAAGGTCGCATGCAGCAATGGCAACTTCTGCCAGGCCGTATAATATAACATTTACGGCTTTAGGATAGGTTTCACGCGAGGCCTGTGCCAAATCGCGGCGGGTTACTATACCCAGACGCGCGCTGAGGCTTTGTAGTAACAGCGCCATAACATTGCTCATTAGCAACACCCAGAGCAGCTTATACCCAAACTGGCTTCCACCCGCTATATCGGTGGCCCAGTTGCCGGGATCCATATACCCTACACTTATCATGTAGGCGGGGCCAAAAAAGGCAAGTATCTTTTTCCAGACCGATTTATGCCCGCCGGTGGTAACCGACTCATGTACTTCTTCCAGGCTATGGCTGTTGCGGTTTTCCATATATTATACAGGTTTTACAAAAAGGTTGGATGCTATTTTATGAGATACAGTAACTGTTTTGCCGTTTACTTCAAGGTTAAGGGAAAGGTCAAAATCTTCTTTGCCCAGCACATCTATTGATGAGCCCAGGGCTATTTGTTGTTTATCAAGATATTGCAAAAAGGATGAGGAGCTGTCTTTAACCCCTACACAAATTACTTTTTTACCGGTTGAAATATCAGAGAGTAATTTTTTTTCTTTTTTGGGCAGTATGCCTTTACGGTCCGGAATGGGGTCGCCGTGCGGATCTTCGGTCGGGAATTCAAGAAATTCCTCCAGTTTATCAGTAAGTTTCTCGCTTTTGATGTGTTCCAGCTGTTCAGCCACATCATGCACCTCATCCCAGGTAAAACCCAGTGTTTCTACCAGAAACACTTCCCATAAACGGTGCTTTCTCACAATCATGAGCGCGGTGTAACGTCCTTTTTCGGTAAGGGTAACACCTTGGTATTTTTTATAGGACACCAGACCTTTTTCGGCCAGCTTCTGTATCATATCCGTTACCGAAGAAGGCTTGCTTTCCATAACACCGGCAATGGCGTTGGTGGTAATTCCTTTTGTGGGATTAGTAGAAAGGTGGTAAATTACTTTCAGGTAGTTTTCTTCAGAATATGTCATCTCATTTGCAGTACTGTAACTACAAATATACAAACATTCGATGAAAGTAAAAACATTTTTAGGAAAGCCTAAATGTTAATCAGCCCTGTTCCACCAGGCTTCAAATTGCTGAGAGGTACCTAATTGTACTTTTTGCCCTATCATGGGGGTAAGTATAGGCATATTTTGGCGTGCCGCAGCAGCAGTAACCCTTATAATGGGTTCATCCCAGTTGTGCAGTGCAAGGGAGAATTTTGCCCAGTGCACCGGCATAAGCTTTTTGGTATTAAGGTCTTCAGCGGCCTGTACTACCTGTTCCGGTAGCATGTGTATGTACCTCCATGCCTCATTGTACTGCCCGCACTCCAGCAAAGCAAGGTCAAACGGGCCATATTTTTTGCCTATTTCTTTAAAATGACTATCGTAGCCGGAATCGCCACCCAGAAAAAGTGAAAATGAAGGCGTTTTTAAAACAAAAGAGGTCCATAAGGTACTGTTACGTGTAAAGCCCCTGCCGGAAAAATGGCGCCCGGGAGTTATATACCCCGAAAAGCCCTGTGCCATTGTTACTGGCTCATACCAGTCGTATTCGTTTATAGTTTCAGGGCTATACCCCCAACGGCGCAGGTGTGCACCCGTGCCCAAACCTGTAATAACCCGCTTTACTTTAGGTTTTAATTTCAGCAGGGTTTCATAATCCATGTGGTCCCAATGGTCATGGCTTATATACAGGTAATCTATATCGGGCATATCATCCGTAGTATAAACGTCTGACCCTTTATAGGCTTTTGTAGTAAAGCTTAAAGGCGATGCATTTCCACTAAAAACGGGATCTGCCAAAAATGTTTTACCATCGGCCTGTATAAAGTATGAGGAGTGCCCAAACCATACCACCACATTTTCATCAGGGTTTAATGTTTTGAGGTTTGTTTTTTCTGAAGGCAGGGCAGATAATGGCTTATTACGCCTGCCTTTGCCAAAAAAGAATTTCCATAATACACCGGCAAACGAATGACCTTCGGCGAGGCTGGGGGTGGGGCTTAGGTTTTGAAATGCCCCGTTTGTATAATTAGGGGAGTTTTTACTTTTTTGTGTTGCCAGCGCTTTTGGGCTTACGCCGAATTTTGGCTGCTTAAAAAAGTAATAGCCACCTGTAAAGCATGCAATGCAGGCTGCTATTATATATATTGCTGTCATGTACTGTTTTCTATTGTTTTATAATCCTGAAATAAGCCTCGCGGTTATCTCCTGTAACTTTAAAGATATAAACACCTGATGCAAACGCAGAAATATCGGTATCTATTACTGTGCCGTTAACGGCTTTGTCAAACAATAACTGGCCGGATATATTGTATGCCATTATATGGTTTATTGTCTGCCCCGCGCTTATGTGCAAGTTGCCATTTGTAGGGTTAGGGTAGTACTGAAATTGTGTAAAAGCAGCTTCGTCTATACCTAATACGCATGAAACTGTTGCGTTCCATCCGGCCTGGGTAGAAAATTCATCAGAAATAAATTCAAACGTAAGTGCGCCGTCTGTTGCGGATGATACAAAAGGGCCCGGAATTTCATTACCTGTATACGCCCCAAGTAACGGTGCTGTAGTATCGGCACCATCATATACGTACATATAATCATAATTCTCTTCAAGGCTAAACTGTGTAAAGGTTACCGTAAAACTTTCTGAAGGGCTTTCCGGCCTTATGGTGCGTATAAGGTGCTGCTTATTGCCATAATTTCCAAAAGCCCCACCCGTATCAGTAAATGTGGCACCACTGCACCAGTTGGCACCTCCGGTAAATATAACACTGTGAGTTTCTGGCTCCATACCTTCTACGCATATTGGCCTCACGCCAAAAGTATAATAGGTTTCCGGGTTTAGGTTATTAACGGTAAAAGTGTTTTCGGTTACGGTTTGCCAGTTTGTGATAGCACTATTAATAGTATTATAGCCTACCTCCCATGGGCCACCGTTGTCATCAGTCCACATAATGGTAGCCGATTGCATGCTGTTATCCATTACAGAAAAGGCAGAAACGGTATTAATGCAGGTATTAATACAATCGGTACTAAGGCATGAAGAAGAAGTTATATGGTTTAGTATGCGGTTGGCCGGTTGTGGCCCAAAGCCGTTGGCAAAGTTAATACCCACACCAGGCACCAGGTGACAATAGCTCATTATGGTACCTTTTACGGCAGGGTCTGGTATAGGCCCCTCATCACAATTGCCTTCTACAAAGCCTGCCTCGGTGCCGCAGCCATCTATGGCAGTATTGTTGCCATTCCAGTAACAGCCATGTGTGTGGGGGGAGCCATACAGGTGCCCCAGTTCATGGGTTATTACTTCTACCGTCCACGAAAAAAGGGGTACCTCCTCAAATTCAAAGTAAATATCGCCATAGCTTATATTATAGTCGCTGCACAACCCGGCTACATCTATAGCCACGCCGCCAAAACCGCCATTATCCATACCCAGCAACTGGCCTACATCGCCATCAAACACAGGGCGCATCTGGTAAAATTGAAAAAGATAGTCACCAGAGCCTACACCCGAGTAAGGGTCTGGCTCTGTCCATACAAAAACAGATTTTATAGCGGTGGTAATACCGTCATTTGCAAAAAGAGTCTGCACATTATTAAATGCCGCCGTTATCCAGGCAACGGTTTGGTTGGTACTGAAATTATTTTGTACATACAGGCTGTAATCCAGCTCAAAATATACGGTTACACAATGCTCACTTAAGGTATTTTGGGGGCTTTTTTGTCCAAACTGCTGTGCCGGCACACCTGTAATACCGCCATCGGTACTACAGGTAAAATTATTTAGCACAGTAAGGTTGGCATCGCTGTAAACAATATAATCTGTTGTATTACCAGCTTTTTGCCTGCGGCCTGCAACAATGTTGCCCAGCTGGGCAGAAGAGGCGATGCCGCTAAACTCATCATTAAAAAAAGTAAATGCAGCTACCGATGTATAATCGCCACTTATAATACCGCGGTAGTATACCCCATTTTTAACAGGGATGTTTTTTTGCTTATCAGTATCTACATGAAACCCTTCGGCTGTTATATCTACTTTATACAACAGCAATGTTATATCGGTACCGTTATAGGGCAGTGTAAGCGCTATGGTATTGTATGCATGTGATACTACCGTATGCAGCTCCTGCGGGTTTATGCGGGCATAGGTTGCATTTTTTACAGCTTTTTCGGTATGGGCTTTATCAGCCCAGGAGTTTACACTAAGCGGCATTACAGGCCTGAAATTGGCCTGTTGCCCCATAAGGCGTTCTACTTGTTGCCCTACTTTGTGCTGGGCAAAAACAGGCAAAGCAAAAAGCAGTGCCAGGATATAATAAAATTTTTTCATGTAAGTAATTACGAAAATTTTATAAAAGCAGATGCCTTATAAGTTTTTTAAGTCTTTTATAACCTTAAAGGCAAGGTCTACTTCTTCTTCGCTTACCAGTATGGTAAACTCAAAAGAGGTAGAAATAACCTCATTAATAATGATGCCTTCCCAGGCCAGCCTTTGGAATATATAGTAATATACGCCTGGTGTAGAAATGTTGTCTTTTGGCAGTTTTACAGTAATAGAAGCCAGGTCTTCGGTACGGGCAATCTGTTTTTCATCACTAAACAATTTCTCTACAACATTTTTTATAGAAGAGCTTACTACTATATTGGTTTCGTTTACCCCGCGAGATGAGGTGTAAAAAACATCGGGGTTGGCGTTTATTGTTTTTATAAGCTCTGCCTGTTTGTTGAGTATGGTATCTGAAACAGCAAACGAAAAATCGGTAAGGGAAGAGCGCACCGTAATTTCGCCAATGTTCTTCAACACTTTTACTATTTTATGGTTTACCCTGAAATCGAGGTCTTCTGAAAGCCTTTTTAGCGACATGACCACGGCGCCCTGCTTTATATCTTTACCTAATTCCTGCTCCAGTTCAGGCATCATGGTACGGGCCAGTGAGGTTAAATTTATAATACCCTGCGAAAGGGCACTTAATAAAAATGGTTTGGTTTTAATGTAATGTTCTACTACTGATGAGATGGTTTTCATGGTGTGTAATTTGTTGTGTATGTAGCTTTTAGTTGGTGTAAAGATATAAAATAAAACAATTTGTTATATATTTAACATTAAAAATAAAAAAAGGCATCTTCAAGATGTTCAACGTTATATACTGCCCCTTTTTTATGTATGGCTATAATATCAAACCGCGTTTGGGCATCAAGTTCATATTGCATTATATATTCATTAACGGCTTTTAGCAAGAGTTGTATTTTTTTTGGTTTTACAAAATCCTGCGGCAAGCCAAATTCAACGCTTGACCTTGTTTTAACTTCTACAACGGCCAGTATATTACCTTTTTGCGCTAAAATATCTATCTCAGCTTTTTGGTATACATAATTGCGCTGCAATATGGCGTAACCCGCTTTTTGCAGGAACGCAACGGCTATTTCTTCCCCTTCTTTACCCAGCTCATTATGCTGTGCCATTATTTAAAAACAATTTGGGTTGCGTTTTCCCTAACCTCAAGGGTAATTTCTTTGCCCATTACCAGCGCGCGGTTATCATGTATATGCCCTGCCGGAAAATTAAAGCAAATGGGTATGTTATAGTCTTTTGTAATATCCTTAATAATTTCTAAGGCATTGTGCCCCCAGGGTATATCATTATCATTCATGTCACTCATCTCACCTATAATAATACCCTTAACATTTTTAAAATAGCCATTTCGCTTAAGGTTCATCATCATACGGTCTATGTGGTACAGGTATTCGTCTAAATCTTCAATAAACAGTATTTTACCTGTCATATCAACCTCTGAGGGTGACCCTATAATACTGTATAATACCGAGAGGTTGCCACCTACCAGTATGCCCGTTGCCGTGCCGGTTTTATTAAATGGGTGTGCAGCAACAGTATATTGCAGCGGCTCACCAAACAGGGCCTTATGCAGGGTTTCTTTCGCTGCGGCCGTGGCATGCAGTACACTAACACACATAATGCCGTGTATGGTGGCAATATCCATATTGTTGATATGGCTGTGCAGTACGGTAGCGTCGCTAAAACCTACAATCCATTTGGGGTGAAGCTTAAAGTTGTTAAAATCAACACGGTCTATCATCCGGGCGGTACCGTAGCCCCCTTTGGCGCACCATATTGCCTTAACCGAGGGGTTGTCCAGCATTTGCTGAAAATCGGTAGCACGCTGCCAGTCGGCACCTGCCAATTGGTGGTTGTTGTCTTTGCCAATAGTGTTGCCCAATACTACATTGAGTCCCCAGCTTTTAAGCAATGCAATGGCAGGCTTAAGCGGGGCTTCGTCTATTTTACGGGCAGTAGCCACTATAGCCACGGTATCGCCTTTTTGCAGGTAGGGTGGTATTTTCATTTTGTGTTGCTGTGCATAAGTTGAAATACAAAATAACAAAAGTAGTGCATAGGTATATCGAAATGTAATATAAGCTTTTGGCATATTATTGATGTCTAATTATATAAACGCTTTACTTTATCTGATATTTCTTTAATAAGTAAATTTTCATTTGAAGCAAAGTTGAGAATACGGCCGTCATATTCTTTAGCTTTAGCCGTTATTTCACGGCTTATGGAGGTTCCGAACAAAATTATTTTAATTTTTCTGCATTTTTTTAAAGTACGCAAACCCCGTAATTGTGCCTGTGTAGATTTTAAAAAAGCATTTTGTGATATAAAAATGTAATCAGGGGCGGCTATAACATCTATTTTCACAAGGTCTACGGCCTCTTTAACACTGGGAAATGTATTCTTAATAACATTAGGGTAGGTTTTATTAATGGTGTCAATATATTTTTTTCTGTTAGATGATTCAATATCAATAATATAAACAAATGTTTTGTGCTGCATACATATTATTTTATTGCGATTCAATGTTTCTTATTCATGCCTGCAATCATGCTTTCAAGCTGTGCCAGGCGTTGTTCTGTCTTGTCAGAATTTTCAGGTATAGTATACCGGAAAACATGCAAAATCTTCCACAATCCGGTTATTTTTTTACATTCCAGTGTTAAAGGTTCTACGCCGGGATGATTAGCCTTTAAAACTGCTTTTTCATCCTGTATATATATGGTACGCAGGTAAATAGCATTATCACTAACAGCAATAACCAGCTGCCCTGATATATCAGGGTCTTTCACACTTGTCACTGCCTCACCAATCACCACATCTTTAGGTAAAAATTTTTCAGCCCCGCCAGACATAGAGAGGTCATTTACTACATAAGCCAGCCTGTCGATTCCACCAATATTAGGCAGGTGTATGTAGGGCAGGTAAATACTGCCAATGGTATTAGAAGTGCGGTATTCTTTTAAAAAAGACTGTTCAACCTCTGGTGTAATGCAGGCTACCCCCTCAAAAACTGGGGTAGAAGGTATGCTGGTGCCGGTAGTCATGGCTTCGTTAAAATGCAGCAGGTCGTTTATCGTAAGTTCTTTGGTTAGCAGATTTTCAAGACCAATGCTAAAATGGTTAGCAATTTTTATAACAGTATCTAATTTTGGGTTACTACGGTTTTCTTCATACGCGCCAAGTGTAGCTCGCTTTAAATCAAATAGTTCTGCAAAATCTTGCTGACTTAAACTATGTACTTTCCGTATTTTTTTGAGATTTTTACCAAATACCATAAAAATATTATGCTAATATTATTTGCAAATATTAAAACCTTTTGTAACTTTGTGCTAACAATATGAGCAAATATACAAATTTATGCTAAGTATATGAGCGTAGATTTTAAAAATTGTTCGGTTGTTAAAAAAATCATAACAATATTATTTGCCTCTATGGGCAAAAAAAGCGAGTTTTATAACCAACTAATACCTGTAAAAACATGAAAGACTATTTTGGAGTGGTGAAAAATTACCTTAACGCTCTTGAGCTTGAAATCAAGTACGAAAACAGCCGGGACGGCATTGTGATTGTAAGCAATGAGCAGGAGGGTATTTTTAACCTTATTATTTGCGTGGCCTACCCCATTGTGATTTTTGAGCAGTTTCTGTTTGAGGTCAAAAATGAGTCGCCAAACGTTTATAAAGCGCTGCTCCAAAAGAACCGCGACATCATTCACGGGGCTTTTGTGCTGGATACTACGGGTAGGAAAGTTATATTCAGGGACTCGCTGCAACTCGAAAATTTAGACCAAAATGAGTTTGGGGCAACTATAAATTCGCTCAGCCTGCTGCTAAGCGAGTATTCTGACCAGATTATTAACTTTTCAAAAAATTAACAACGATGAAATTCTTAAAACGATTATTCAAAATAGGGCAGGCCGAAGTGCACCACACCATAGATAATATGGAAGACCCTATAAAAATGACAGAGCAGGGACTGCGCGATATGCGCGGCGACCTTGATAAAAGCCTGGAAGCCCTGGCACAGGTAAAAGCCATGAGCATACGCGCCAAAAACGAAATGGAAGACTGCGCCAACAGGGCAGAGGATTATAATGAAAAGGCCATGCTAATACTTAAAAAAGCACAAAAGGGCGACCTTGATGCCGCCGAGGCTGACCGCCTGGCTACAGAGGCGCTGATTAAAAAGGAAGAAGCCTTGGCAAACCAGAAGCGTGCCGAAGCCGATAAGGAAAAGTTTGACCAGAATGTGCTGCAGATGGAAGGCAATGTGCAAACCATTAAGCAGAATATAGGTAAGTGGGAAAACGAACTTAAAATACTCCGCTCCCGGGTTAAAGTGGCCGATGCCACCCGCAACCTTAACGAGCAAATGGCCAAGATTGACAGCAACGGTACCATAAACCTGCTGGAACGTATGAAAGAAAAAGTATTGCAGGAAGAAGCCCTTGCCGAAGCCTATGGTGAAATTGCCGGGGCATCAAAATCGGTAGATGATGAAATAAACAGTGCGGTAGATGTAAAAAAAGACAAAGCCAACAGCGAGCTCGAAAAGATGAAAGCACAGCTGGGCATCGGCGCCGCTAAAGATGAATAAATAACAAACCAACCACCATGAAGGAATTAATAGAAATTTCTTTTTCGCCCGTAAATGCTTTTTTTACCATAATGTGCATCATCATGGTACTGTACTGGATATTGGTTATAATTTCCGGTATAGACCCAGACCTGTTCAGTGTCGATTTTGATTCGGCCGATGTAGACCTGGACGCTGATATTGATGCAGATACTGATGCCGACGGGCAGGGTATAGAAGGGCATAGCGGGTTTATGAAGGTGCTGGAATATTTCAATTTTGACGAACTGCCACTCATGTTCATCATCACCGTAATATTCTTCTCCATGTGGTTTATCAGTGTAAACATTACCTACTACCTCAGTATCAATACTGTGTGGCTGGGCTTTGTATTGCTGATACCCAACCTTATAGTAAGCCTGTTTTTGGTAAAGCTTATGGCAAAGCCACTGGGCTATCTCTACAGGCAGGTAAACCATAAGGGAGAACCCGAAATAGATTTTTTAGGCAGGCGCTGCAAAGTGGTATCATCAGTAGGGCCGCAAAAAACCGGGATGGTAGAGCTTATAGTGAGTGGAGACCCTATTAAACTGTATGCCCGCAGCAATACAAACGAGGTAATACCCGCGGGGCAACAGGCCGTTATAGTGCGCGAAGCCGAAGGCGGAAGGCACTTTCTTATAGAAAAATTCGACTACTAAAAACAAAAGCCATGATAGCTGTATTAGTGTTTATTGCCATGGCCGTTAAGCATGTAATAATGCATACGGCAGCTTATTTTATATAAAACCAATTCAAATATAAATCAATTCAATAACTAAAAACAAAATGTTAGGAAACTCATTACTCATTTTTTTGATAGCCGGGATAATAGTGGTTATCGGTGTCCTTGTCTGGATTATCTCCATGTACAAAAAAACCATTCAGGGCAAAGTTATCGTGCGCACCGGCAGCGGCGGTACCAAAGTATTTTTTAATGCCGGGCTGGTAGTGCCGGTACTCCATAAAATGGAGGTTATGGACATCTCGGTAAAAAAGCTCGATGTAGAACGCAGCGGCCTAAACGGGCTTATCTGTAAAGACAATATCCGTGCCGATATTAAGGTAACTTTCTTCATCAAGATAAATAAATCGGCTGGCGATATTATAAACGTTGCCCAGACCATAGGCTGTGCCCGTGCTTCAGAAATTGGCGTACTGCGCGAGTTGTTTGATGCCAAATTCTCAGAAGCCCTTAAAACCGTAGGTAAAAAGTTTGATTTTATCGAGTTATACGAAGCCCGAAGCGAGTTCCGCGAGGAGATTATCTCCATCATCGGTACCGACCTGAACGGTTACATACTGGACGACTGTGCCATTGATGATCTGGAGCAGACTTCGTTAAGCCACCTTAAGACCGATAACATTCTGGATTCTGAAGGTATCAAAAAGATTACCGAGCTTACTGCAGCGCAAAACATCAAGTCTAACCTTATACGCCGCGATGAGGAGAAAACCATCCGCAAGCAGGACGTAGAGGCGCGCGAGGCAATTTTGGCATTAGACCGCCAGCTTGCCGAAAAAGAAGAGGTTCAAAAACGCGAAATAGCCAATATAAAAGCACGCGAAGAGGCAGAAATTGCCAAAGTGTTTGAAGAAGAAAGGCTGAAAAGCGAAACAGCTCGCATAAGCACTGCCGAAAAAGTTCAGGTAGCTGAAGAAAACAAAGACCGCCTGGTTATTGTGGCTGCCAAAAACAAAGAGCGTACCGCTGCGGTAGAAACCGAGCGTGTAGAAAAAGACCGCGCCCTGGAGCAAACCGAAAGGGAGCGTATTGTTACCCTTGCGCAGATTGAAAAAGAAAAAGCGGTAGAGGTAGAGCGCAAAAACATTCAGAATGTGATACGCGACCGCGTAATGCTGGAAAAAGGCGTGGTGCAGGAGCAGGAAAGCGTTAAGGATATTGAGGCGTTTAAAGATGCCGAAAGGAAGAAAAAAGTGGCTGTTACCCTTGCCGAGAAAGAAAGTGAGGAACTGTACATTAAACGCCTTAAAGCTGCCGAAGCAGAAAAAGAGGCTGCGAAGCAAAAAGCCGAGGAAATTAATATTGAAGCGGCTGCCCGTATGGCTGCCAGCGAGAAAGAAGCCGAAGCCCGCAAGATACTTGCCGAGGCCAAAGCCAAGGAAGATGCTACGATAGGCCTTTCTGAAGCACAGGTAATGCACGCCAAGGCCGATGCCAGCGAAAGGCAGGGTATTGCTGATGCTACGGTTATCGAGAAAAAAGCCCTTGCCGAAGCTGCTGGTATTAAAGCCAAAGCTGAAGCCGAAAGGGAGCTTGGATTCTCTGAAGCGAATGTTATAAAAGAAAAAGCCCTTGCCGAAGCAAGCGGTATAGAAGAAAAAGCCGAAGCCATGAAAAAACTGGATGGTGTAGGTAAAGAGCACGAAGAGTTCAAGCTAAGGCTTAACAAAGAACTTCAGGTTGACCTTGCACACATTAACATACAGAAAGATATTGCCGATGCCCAGGCCAATGTTATAGGCGAAGCGCTTAAAGCAGCTAAAATTGACATTGTGGGTGGCGAAACCATGTTCTTTGACCAGATTGTGGGCCAGATTACCAAAGCCAAAGGCTTTGACAGGCTGGTAAACCACAGCGAGAACATTACCGATATTAAAGAAGCCATTTTAGGCGAGGGCGAAAGCACAGAAAACCTCCTGGACAGGGTGAAAGGCTTTGCCGATAAATACGGTATCTCTTCAGAAGATATTAAGAACTTTACCGTAGCCGGACTGCTGCTGGAACTGCAAAAACGCAGTGATGACTCCGGAGAAAAAGGCCTGTTCTCTAACCTTATGGGTATGGCCAAAAACCTTGGGCTGAGTGATAAGAAGCTGGGGTAAGTAAGCTGCAAAGAAGCAAAGTAACAGGTTAGCAACCGTCATTGCGAGCGAAGCGCGGCAATCCAAACAGATTGCTTCGTCGTTCCTCCTCGCAATGACATTCCCCTTCTTTGGAGGGGTTAGGGGAGGCTTCCTTTGGACAGGGGATGGGGGTGAGAAATAACAATAATAACAAAAACCAACATGAGTAAACTGGAAGGCGGTACTTATGAAATTATACAGGGGCGTTTGCAAACCCAGAAGAACGACCTTTCGGGTCGGCTGCAAAAGCTCAACGAGGCACGCAAAGAAGTTTTTGGCAGTATAGAAACCAAACTTATTGCCAACAACCGTATAGTAACCCAAAACAACTGCATACCTGCCGATATTGTTTCGGTAGGCGATAAATGCATCTTTGGCTACAACGTGCACTTCGGGCTGCGTACCGATATCAAAACGGAAGATGTTTTCAGCATCTATGTGTATGAAAACGGTGAGTTTCGTGAGGAGGGGCTGGGGCTGATTAACGATGAGGCGTTCCTTACCGATTTCTTCAACCTGTATAAATATTACCGCGATACAAATTTCAGGAAATTCTTTATTACGGGCAATTACCTGCACATGGTATTCCAGTTAAGCGACCGCCTGTCAGATATCAAAACCTTTAAATGGCTGATAAAAGACAATACGCTTACCTATGTAGACAACCGCAGCGACCACGAATATAAATTTCCGCGCCAGCATGATTTTAAGTGGCTGCAAACCACGCGCGATATGCAGGTATACGGTAAGCACCCGCACGTTTCTATACTCGATAAAGTGTTTGTAGAAACCATTGGCGGCACTCTTACCATAAAAATTGAAGACAACACCACAACCGGCAAAGGCATATATGAGGAGGAGGTAACCCAACCCGACCAGACCCTTGACGACGGCGAGTTTGCCTATTGCGATTTGGGCAATCTTATTGCACTCCGAATCAAACCCTTTCAGGAGGAGGCGCGATATTTTATATACAACCACAAATTGCAGGAAGTCCGCAAGATAGACAGTCTTGAAACTTCAGCCATATTGCTGCCGGAGGGCCACGGGCTTATCTTCAGTAACGGTTATTATCTGCAAACCGGGGAGTATAAAATATTTGAGAACAGCCTGCAAAATCTGATGTTCCAGGAGCGTATAGCCTCACCCAACGGGGAAGACTTTATGTATGTGTTTTACGAGGAAAAATACGGGCAGTATGCCATGATGACCTATAACCTGATTACACGCCAGGTAAACACACCCATAGTATGCAACGGTTTTACCATTTTAAAAGATGGTGAACTCTGCTATTTCCGCGCGGCAGAAGAGCAGGCCAAAACACACCTGGTACAAATATGGCAAACCCCTTTTGTAAAGGCCGATGTAATGCCTTCGCAGCACAAGGACAGCTACATTTATAAAATTGGCAACAAGGATATTGTTAAGGCAATGGCCGATTGCCAGGCGATTATCACCCTGCTGAATAAAAATGACGATTATGAGGGGTTATATGCCGACCTTACCCGTATGGCACAAAACATACTGGACGGTTATTACTGGATTACCAGTAAAGAAACTTTTGAACTGCATATACCCCTTACCGAAATAAAAAATACGGCAAATGCTGCTATTGACGAGTTTGAAAAGGTGGTACAATTGCGGCAGAACGCCCAGAAGATAACTGAAGAAATACAGCAAAAAGCAGAGGAGCTGTTTATTAGGATAAAAAGTTCGCCGCTAAATGACATTGATGTTTTTGTAGCTGACCTTGCAGGGTTGCGTGCCCTGCGTGGTGAAGTTATAGGCCTGCGGGAGGTGCGCTATGTAGATGCGGAGTTCATCAATAGCCTTGAAGCAGAAATTGTAGCCCAGACTGAGGATATATCGCAAAACTGCGTACAGTTCCTTATGGATGAAAAGGCGCTGGAGCCGTATCATAAACGCGTTGCAGAGAAACAGGGCGAAGTTGACAGCATTACTACCGTAGTAGAAGGCAAAAAACTGAATGAGGAAGTAGGCGCCATTACGGCCGACCTTGAAATGCTGATTGATATTGTGTCGAACCTGAAAATTGAGGATACCTCACAGTCCACACAAATTATCAATAACATATCCCTCATTTTTGCCACGCTCAACCGGGTTAAGGCCGATATAAAAAATAAGATAAGCACACTGGGCAGCAAGGAAGCCAAAGCCGATTTTGCCGCACAGATTAAGCTGATAGACCAAAGTATTGTAAACGCGCTTGACAGGGCAGTTACCCCCGAAAAGGCCGAAGAACTGCTCAACAAGGTTTCGGTACAGATTGAAGACCTGGAGGCGCGTTTTGCCGATTTTGAAGAATTTACCGCGCCCATCATCGAAAAGAGGGAAGAAGTATATACGGCGTTTGAAGCCCGCAAAAATGCGTTGGTTGAAGCCCGTAACAAAAAGGCTTCGGCAATAGAAAGCGCTGCTTCGCGCATCCTGAAAAATGTGGCATCCAAGGCACTTACATTTAACTCGGCAGAGGAGATAAACGGTTATTTCGCAGCCGACCTTATGGTGTCTAAACTGCGCGACCTGGTAACACAGCTTGTAGCACTGGAAGACACCGGCAAGGCCGAAGCCCTGGAAACCGAACTGAAGTCGGCCCGTGAAGATGCACTGCGCAAACTGAAAGACCGCCAGGAATTGTATGAAGATGGCGAAAACATCATCCGCCTGGGCAACCACAAGTTTGCTGTAAACAGGCAACCGTTAGACCTTACCATTGTGTATCGTGACGGCGGCCTGTATTATCACTTAACTGGAACCGATTTTTACCAGGAGCTTAAAAGCGGTACGCTGGCGGCATCTAAAAAATACTGGGACCAGGAACTGGTTTCAGAAAATGAGGCCATTTACAGGGGTGCCTACCTTGCGTATAAAATTTTCCGCAGCCATAAGACGGATGAACTTTATAACATGACCGACGAAGCCCTGCAGGCATTAGTGGCGGAGGAAACCTCCCGCAATTATACCGAAGGCTACGTTAAGGGTGTACACGATGCCGATGCCTTTAAAATTTTAAAGGTACTGGCAGAAAAGCACCACAGCCTCGGCCTGTTGCGTTACAGCCCTGATATACGGGCAGTGGCACAGTTCTTCTGGCATAGTTTAGATGATGATGCCCAAAAGGTACTCAACAGTAAAATAAAAGCAGCAGGTGGCGTGCTGGCGGTGTTCCCCAACAGCAGTGAATTTGAATATATTATTGATGAACTCAAAGCTAAAATACAGGAGTATCTGGCTTCAGGCGTATTGCCAAAAGCCTTAAAGCCCGATGCCGCACAAATAGCACACTACCTGTTTGCTGAGCTTAAGGACAACGATGCCTTCAGTATCAGCCATAATGCAGCACAGCTTTCAGGAGCCTTTGCCAAAATGCTTGAGAGCAAAGGTGCTACAGTAACTTTTCGGCACAACCTTGAAAATGCACCCGATGCGGCAAGCGCCATACAACTGGCGGCACAGTGGGTACGCTCTTTTTTGGCCGATGCCGGAGAGAAAAACAACAACAGCTACCTGTTTGAAGTAGTGGCCCTGCAATTGTATAAAGATGCCTCAGCAGAAAAAAGTATTGCCATAGCGCCCGATGCCGTTATTACCGGTATGGCAGGTGCACACCGTAATATTATTAATGGTGAGTATCATTTTAATTACCATGATTTCATGGCAAGGCTTTCGGCTTATGTTGAGCATGAGGTACCTGCCTTTGAGGGATTCCGAAATGAGCGGCACAACCTTACACAGGACTTAAAAGAACAACTGCGGCTGAATGAATTTATGCCGAAGGTACTTACCTCATTTGTACGGAATAAGCTGATTGACCAGGTGTATCTTCCGCTTTTTGGCGAAAACCTTGCAAAACAACTGGGCAGTGCGGGCGAAAACCGCCGTACCGACCGTAGCGGGATGTTGCTGCTGGTATCACCCCCCGGTTATGGTAAAACCACACTGATGGAATACCTTGCTAACAGGCTTGGGCTGGTGTTTATGAAGATAAACGGCCCCGCCATAGGGCATGAGGTAACTTCGGTTGACCCGTCTTCAGCTAATAATGCCGCGGCGCGGGAAGAACTTAAAAAGCTGAATCTTGCATTAGAGATGGGTAATAACGTAATGTTGTATGTAGATGACATTCAGCATTGCAGCCCGGAGTTTTTACAGAAATTCATCTCCCTTGCCGATGGTACCCGTAAAATAGAGGGCGTATATAACGGGCAACCTAAAACGTATGATATGAAGGGGAAGAAATTCTGCGTGGTGATGGCGGGTAACCCTTATACCGAAACCGGAGAAAAATTCCGTATACCGGATATGCTTGCTAACCGTGCCGATATTTATAACCTTGGTGATGTAATTGGTAATACTGCCGAATTGTTTGAACTGAGCCTGATTGAAAATGCGCTAACGTCTAACCCGGTACTTACAGGGCTGATGGCTAAAAATGCCGATGATTTATATCCGCTTATTAAGGCAGCCGAAACCGGGCAGCGCGATGGCATGGAACTGAAAGGCAACCACAGCAAAAATGAAATTGAAACCTATCTTGCCGTACTGGATAAGGTGGTAAAAGTGCGTGATACCGTGCTAAAAGTAAATGCGGCCTATATTGCCTCTGCCGCTATGGAAGATGCCTACCGCACCGAGCCACCGTTTAGGCTACAGGGCAGTTACCGGGATATGAACAAGCTGGTAGGTAAAATTGTACCGGTAATGAATGATGCCGAAATACAAACACTATTGCTTTCGCATTACCGTAACGAAACACAGACGTTAACCAGTGCCGCAGAAGCCAACCTGTTAAAGTACAAAGAAATGTCCGGTCAGTTAAATGAAGAAGAAAACGCACGCTGGGCAGCCATAAAAGAAACCTTTGTAAAAAACAACAAACTCAAAGGCTTTGGCGACAGCAACAATATGGCACAGGTACTCAGCCAGATGATGGAGTTTACCAACCATATAGAAGGCATAAAAGAAATATTACGCGAAGGACTTAACAATAACTAACCAATAAAAAACTACCATGTTTTTTAGGGCTGATACTTAGGTGTCAGCCTTTTTTTGTTTTCCATTTCGAACGGAACATTGTAAAGTTGAGAAATCTCAAATATTGATGTTGAGATAACCTTCAGGATAAATCACTCTGCTCCAAAGAGTCTAATAAAAAAGCCCCAAAATTTTCATAAGCATCTTCATACCACCCCGTAGAGCCGGGCTCTACTATTACTACCGGGCATTCGCCGTCCGAAATTTTTGAAGTATCTAAAACATAATATCCGCCATCGCCTGTATCTGAAACCGGAATAAACTTATATTCCACGCCATCTTTCCTCAGTTCTTTAGTAAGCCATACTACACTGGGTATGCCCCTGCCTTCAACATTATCATCAGAAACTATCCCATATATTTCAACTCCGTAAATATCGCCACAGCCATACTTTTCTAAAAAGCGTGAATAAGAATCTGGAAATGTAACCCCGAGTAATGAAGATGCTGTATTGATAGTTTCACGATTTATTTTTCCGGTGAAAAAGGCTTCTTCAATATTATTCTCTATAATTTCAAAAGCTTTATCAATTTTCATAGCTGCAACAATTTAGTTTAATGCAAGTTATGAAATTTATTAATCAAAAATAAAGCACTGTCATAAAAATGACAGCTCCTTAGATATATTATAAAAATGTTATTGTTTGATAATTTTAAAAGTATTTTCCCTGCCGTTTCCGTTAACCTTGAAGATATATACCTCATGTGCAAATGAAGTGATATTTTATGAGGGCCTCGGCTGCGTTTACCTTCTGCTCCAACAATAGCTGCCCGGTAACAGCATAAACGTTTGTCTACAGATTTTCTACAATTTAGTATTTGGCTGTTATGGTTTAATATTTATAAACTGTTTTAAAACAAGGGTATATCTATATGATTTTTTTGGTTGTTAAAGGTATAGTTGTGCCGCAGTACGATAAGTATTGGCATGGGCCTCAATAATAGTTTTAATGTCGGGGCTGTAGCCCCCGCCCATACTGCATTGTACGGGTATGCCTTTACTATGGCACAGGCTCAGTACAAACCGGTCTCGGGCTTTGCAGCCCTCAACAGAGCAGTTGATTTTGCCCAGTTTATCAGTAGCCAGTATATCTACCCCGCTGAGGTAAAAAACAAAGTCGGGTTTTTCGGTTTCAATAAGTTTGGGCAGGGTTTCTTCTAAAATGGAGAGGTATTCCGCATCCCCGGTATTATCCGGCAGGGCAATATCAAGGTCAGAAGTTTCCTTTTTAAAAGGGTAGTTGGTTTTACCATGCATAGAAAAGGTAAATACGTTGGGGTTCCCTGTAAAAATTTCGGCAGTGCCGTTGCCCTGGTGCACATCAAGGTCAACAATTAAAATTTTTTTGGCGAGTTTTTTATCCAACAGGTATTGTGCGGCAATGGCCTGGTCGTTCAGCAGGCAAAATGCTTCGCCATGTGTGCTGTAGGCATGGTGGGTGCCTCCGGCAATATTAAAAGCAATACCGTTTTGTAATGCTCTTTGCGCCCCTAAGATTGTGCCCTGTGCAATAATCAGTTCCCGTTGTACCAATTCTGCCGAAAGCGGGAATCCGGTTTTGCGTGCGGCGCGGGCATCAAGGGTAAGATTCATGAGGCTGTCTACATATTCCTTTGTATGTATGGCGAG
Source organism: Flavobacterium rhizosphaerae (assembly GCF_046000445.1). Taxonomy (NCBI): domain Bacteria; kingdom Pseudomonadati; phylum Bacteroidota; class Flavobacteriia; order Flavobacteriales; family Flavobacteriaceae; genus Flavobacterium; species Flavobacterium rhizosphaerae. The sequence goes on from NZ_JBELPZ010000005.1 coordinate 87,354, forward strand.
TACAGCCGCCATCTCCGGCAGGCCGGGCTCAAAAAAATCAGCGGGTGTTGCTGTACCCTCATATAAAAGCTGCTGCGGCAGTAATTCATATTTTACCATCGGGAAACGGTGCCCTTCAGGCAGCGGGTGTTTGTATATAGGGTGATAAGCAATGTTAAGCATTGGCTTAGCTAAAGGTTTTTAATAGGCACTATCATCTTCAAAGCGGCGTAATATATACTGTTTTGTTTCGGTGTCATAATAGCCTAAAATATAGTAATAGGTAAACGGCACTACAGTTGCCAGGCTTATGGAGCTTTTATTATTAAGATAGTCATTAATGTGGTCTACCGCCAGCAATTGGGGTTCAAAAGGCAGGTAGTTAAAATTTTCATCAAAAAGCGACTCAAAATACTGTGTTTGCTGATCCTGGTCATCAAAGCCATAATCTCCGGATTCGCCGCCGGCCATAGTTACCACAGCGCCCATAAATATATTAATTCCCGGTGTAACATAACGCACCGCCCCGGCAGAGACCAATATATCATTTGGGGTATGGTATACCGAAAGGGCGGCACTGCCCATGCTTGCCCGTTTTAAAAATTTACGGGTATCTATTGTTTCAACATCATTGCTTCCGGTCTGCTCTTTTAAACCTGTTGTAGCAAAAGGTATCGAATCATTTTTTTCTGCCGTATAGGTTTTTAATAATTTTCCGGTATCAAAATTTACGGCTTTTAGTTCCAGTTTATCTTTAGTAATGGCAAGCTGGTATAAGGTGCCCATGTTGTAAAACGAAGCCGTATTGGCCACCCCATCCAGAGGCTGGTCAAAAACGTTACCGGTTACAGTATAGTTTTTCAGGTCGATACGCAATGATTGTGTGGCGTTGCGGTAATGATCCATAGTAATAAGCAACGCATCGGGCAATACATATAACTTTGTGGTAGATGAAGCCTCCGGAAGCGAATTAAATCCTGTTACACTTACTTCACTCATAGGAAAGAGTTTAAGCGCCCGCTTTATGTTTATAGATTTTCCGTTATGGTTTTTAAGCCTGATACCCGAAAAATCAAGAGTATGTTTTTCTATAGTACTTCCGGATATTACGCAAAGGTCCAGCTTATTTTTGTCTTTAGTTTTAGCCAGTACGTAGCGTACATTATTGCCATTAAAAGCACGTATAATTTTTGTGCTCTTTACAGGCAGCTCTAAGGCTTTAGTGGTAATATTACCTGTAGTAAAGTTAAATCCCTGCACCATAATCTCTCTACCCACATAGCCGCCCGGCACCCAATATGCATAAGCAGTATCTGTGCTAAAACTATACCCAGCCAGCTTTTCATACCCTTTGCCCGGGCGGGGTGCCTGCAACCTACCGGTAAAAAACAAAGCGCTGTTGTAATGTAATGCAGTTACTGTTTTGTCATCTGCGGCATATACAACCATCTGGTTATACTCTGCTTCGGGCGCTGGCATAAGGGTTGCCCTGTCTTTAGCATTTTCCAGTATAAGGGGCTGTGCCGAAACATCTGTCTGGGCATATAACCCGGCAGGGTAAATTATTATAAGAAGGTATAATATATACTGTCTCATTTTTCAACTATAAATAATTAATAAGCAAGGTCATCATAAAACTTCCTGATGATGTATTGTTTTGCCACCACATCATAATATCCCAGAATATAGTAATAATCAAATGGCGATACAGTTGGCAGTGTTATATCGTTGCGGCGGTACATAAATTTCGAAATATGATCTGCTGCCAGCCTTTCAGGACGGTAGGGTTTGTGCTTAAAATCATCAGCGCCAAAAAGCCCGTCAAAATACATGGTTTCCTGTTCACCAGCGTAAAATCCATCACCCGGTGCTATTCCGCCCATTAAAAGTCCTGCGCCTAATACTACATCGCCTGCTGGTATATAAGAGCGTACGCTGCCCGCGGTAACCAGTATATCGTCCGGTGTCCTGTAAACCGAAATTGCCGCATCGCCGTTACGTGCTTTGCGTAAAAATCTTTTAGTGTCTTTAAACTCAAGGGGCCTGCCATTTGGATTTTGCTGCAGTAACTCCGAATTTTTAAATGTTATTTCATCCTCTGCGCCGGCATGGTAGGCATTAAGTACCTGCTTTGTATTTATATCTACTGCCTGCAGGGCAACTTCTTCTTTATTGAGTGCCACCTGATATAACTTATTGCCTAGGTAGTAAGAGTTTGTGCCTGCCTCTTCTTTTAAAATTGGCTGGGCAATTACCTTTTCGGTAACGGTAAAATTATCAGGGTTAATAAAAAGCAGTTGTGTATACAGGGGGTTATGGTCTAACGCCAGTACCCAGATGTCTTTTTCTGTATACAGCTTGCTTTTAGATACGGCATCAGTAAGCGGGTTGTATATAGCGTTGTCTATTTTTGCCAGGGGATAACTATACAAAAGGTCTTCCAATGATATGGGCTTATTTTTCTCATCTTTAAAAGTAATACCCGAAAAATCTATGGTATGCGACTCATAACGGTTGTTGTTAAAAGTATAGCACTTTAACTTCTTAGATTTGTCCTCTTCGGGTTGTGTAATAACATAAAAGTTGTTATTGGCGCTAAACGAACTGAGTATCTCTTCCTTGCCAAATAACTGGTCAAAAAGGTATTCTTTTATTTCTGCATTATCAAAATTATAATGTACGGCTTCCAGTTTTTCCAGATTATTGCTGGCCCAGTATACAGTACCACTTTTATAGTCGTCAAAACTATACCCTGCCATATAAGTATATTCTTTATCAGGGCGGTTAGCCATCAGACTGTCAGTATAATAAATTACGTTATTATAATGCAGAAAGTAGAGGTTGTTTTTATCAGAAGCACATACTACTAACTGTTTAAAACGCGCATCGGGTGCCAGCAAAGCCTGGTGGTAATTGTCAGCTTTTTTAAGTTCCAGCGGATGTGATGAAAGCAAAACCTGACTAAAAATGCCTTGTGTTGCTAACAGCAATAAACATATTGAAAGTGTTTTTTGTAATGGCATATTTTATTTTTATAGTGAGTACCACAATTTTTAAGCCGTTTTTTGGTTTCTTACAAGAGTGAAAAAACTTTCCAGGCCAGTAAAACGGCAGACGATATACCCAAAACCAAACCTGCAATGCGGTAATTTCTGTTTTTATAGTGGCTGAAAAAGATATATCCGCTGAAAGCAAGCATGACAATAGAAATAATAGTTCAGCATCCGTGCATTTTGAAACTGTGCAGGATAGTGCGAAAGATATGCTTGCTGTGAATGCTCAAAAACAGGGCTTGCAGCAGTAGCAGAAAACCATAAATACATATCAGCTAATACAGTAAACAGTACAATGAGCGCTACACCAAACAGGAAAGTATTTTTTTTCATTGTGTATAAAATTATACTTAAAAGTATAGAAAAACAATCAATGAAGAATAATGCCGGTAAAAACTAACTTTTTTCCAGTTCAGATATCAACAGTAGTTCCTGTTCATCTCTGATGTTTTGCTTTAGTAATTTCCATGCTTTATTGCCAATATAAGTCAGGGCAATCCATTCTTTGTCCCCAAGAACCTCTTTATTATAAAATACTTTTTTTCCAGGATTATTGATATAATTATCCAGTCCGGAATGAAAGCTCATGAGTATGGCAATTTCTTCTTGGGTAGCAAATCCGTCTCTAATAAAATCTGAGTAGTCATCATTTAAATCAAGGTCGTCAAAATATGAGCAGATAGCCTCATCAAAACTGCTAAGTAAATTGGCAGATTTACCTAGCCATACTTTTCGCTGATAATCAATATGACTTAATTCAAACAGACCGTAGAGCCATCTTTTACGCACATTTTTTATGAGGTCATTATCCATTATAAAATAACTTTTAAATTTCTGCTCCCAGCTTACTCCTTCTGGAATAAGGAAGCTTCGTTACTTTAAAATCTGGCCGCTAAGAAATCACTTCCCCGTTATCAACAACATCCGTATCAGGGTTTACAAATACCAGTTTACCGTCCGGGCTTTGGGTCATTAAAATCATGCCCTGGCTTTCTACACCACGCAGTTTGCGCGGTGCAAGGTTTACCAGTACCGTAACGCGTTTGCCTATAATGTCTTCAGGTTTAAAGCTTTCAGCAATACCGCTTACTATGGTGCGTATATCAATACCGGTATCAACTTTTAATACAAGTAGTTTATTGGCTTTAGGCATTTTTTCGGCCTCTAAAATAGTCCCGGTGCGGATGTCCATTTTGGCAAAATCATCATATTCTATGAGTTCTTTTTGCGGGGCAACGGTTTTGTTTGCTGCTTTATTAGCTGTTTTTGTAGCTTCCAGTTTGTCTATCTGTTGCTGTATGGCTTCATCTTCAATTTTAGCGAATAAAAGTTCGGCAGCGCCTATGTGGTGTCCGGCAACTAAAAGGTCCTGCTTTACTGCAATATCATCCCAGGTAAGTTGCTGGGGGGTACGGCGCGCATCATTATAGCTCAGTGTCTCGTCAACCACGCCCATGGTAATAACAGGCTCAGGCCTTGGGTCAATCTTTAATATCTTTTTAAGCTTTTCAGCTGTAAAAGGCAAAAACGGCTCACTAAGCACGGCCAGTGCAGTAGCTATTTGCAGCGCTACATACATCTGCGTTTTTACACGCTCCGGGTCTTCCTTAATTACCTTCCAGGGCTCTTCATCGGCCAGGTATTTATTGCCCAGGCGCGCCAGGTTCATCAACTCAGTAAGGGCTTCCCTAAAGCGGTAACGGTCTATGCTGCTGGCTATAACGGCAGGGTAGGCACGCATTTCGGTAAGGGTAGCCTCGTCAACATCGGTAAACGTGTTAGGTGCCGGTATTTCGCCGTTATAATATTTATTGGTAAGCACCACTACACGGTTTATAAAATTACCAAATATGGCTACCAGTTCGTTATTATTACGGGCCTGAAAATCTTTCCAGGTAAAATCGTTATCCTTAGTTTCGGGTGCGTTAGAGGTCAACGCATAGCGTAGTACATCCTGCTGCCCGGGAAAATCCTGTAAATACTCATGCAGCCATACCGCCCAGTTTTTACTGGTAGAAAGCTTATTGCCCTCCAGGTTTAAAAATTCGTTGGCAGGTACATTATCCGGCAATATATAGCTGCCCTCAGCTTTTAGCATGGCAGGAAATATTACGCAGTGAAACACAATATTATCTTTACCAATGAAGTGTACCAGCTTTGTGTTGGCATCTTTCCAATAAGGCTCCCAGTTTTTTCCTTCCCTTTCTGCCCACTCTTTGGTTGAAGATATATAACCTATAGGTGCATCAAACCATACATACAGCACTTTGCCATCTGCACCTTCTACAGGTACGGGTATACCCCAGTCCAGGTCTCGGGTCACGGCGCGGGGTTTCAGCCCATCTTCAAGCCATGATTTTACCTGCCCGTATACATTGGGCTTCCAGTCGTTTTTATGGCCTTCCAGCACCCACTCGCGTAAAAAGGCATCATATTGATCCAGCGGTAAAAACCAGTGTTTGGTTTCTTTAAGCACCGGCGCAGTGCCGGTTATGGTAGATTTTGGATTTATCAGGTCAGTAGCATTGAGGGACGAACCGCACCTTTCGCACTGGTCGCCATACGCTTCCTCGTTGCCACATTTTGGGCAGGTACCAATTACAAAACGGTCTGCAAGAAACTGCCCCGCCTTTTCATCATATAACTGCTCAGTAACCTCTTCTATAAATTTGCCATCGTTATACAGTTTTTTAAAGAACTCCGAAGCCGTATCATGGTGAATTTTAGCCGAGGTGCGCGAATAATTGTCAAACGCAATCCCAAAATCTTCAAACGATGTTTTAATGATATGGTGGTATTTATCTATAACCTCCTGCGGGGTAATGCCCTCTTTTTTAGCTTTCATAGATATGGCTACGCCATGCTCATCGCTACCGCATACAAAGGCAACATCTTTGCCTTGTAATTTTAAGTAACGGGAGTAAATATCGGCAGGTACATACACACCGGCAAGGTGGCCAATATGTATGGGGCCGTTAGTATAAGGCAGTGCAGCGGTAATGGTATATCGTTTCGGGTTTTGCATCGTATGAAATTATTTAGCTGCAAAAGTACAAAATATTGCAGCATACGCTTTGCCGCAATTTTTAAAATATTTAGCATTTGCGCCTGTAGGGTAAGCGGAACGGTTTTTGTATATTAGTGCAAAACTTACATACATGCAGATTGAAATTAATAAGGTTGAATTACGAAACCTGAGAATTGAAGATTATAAACAACTGCGCCTTAGCATGCAGCATGCCTACAATGATATGGAAGGCTCATACTGGCGCGAAAAAGATATAGAAAGGCTGCTGGAAATTTTTCCGGAAGGCCAATTGGTGGTACTGGTAGACGGCAAAGTAGTAGGCTCTGCGCTATCCCTTATTGTTGATTATAAAAAGGCAACATCTAACCATACCTACGAAAAAATTACAGGAAATTATACCTTTAATACCCATGATTATGATGCCGAAGTACTATATGGCATTGATGTGTTTATTCACCCGGAATACAGGGGATTGCGCCTGGGACGCCGCCTATATGATGCCCGTAAAGAACTGTGTGAGCAGCTAAACCTTAAGAGTATAATTTTTGCAGGCCGTATACCTAATTATAATGATTATGCCGAAGAGCTTACCCCAAAAGAATATATTGATAAGGTAAGGCTGAAAGAAGCGTATGACCCGGTACTGTCTTTCCAGCTTAGTAACGATTTCCACGTAATACGTGTAATGCGTAATTATCTTGAAGGTGATACCGGCTCTCAGGAGTATGCGGTATTAATGGAGTGGAATAATATTTATTATGATAAAAGCCCTAAGCTCATCAATACCCGCAAATCGGTAATACGCCTGGGTCTGGTACAGTGGCAAATGCGTCCGCTGGCAAATGTTGAGGCACTTTTTGAGCAGGCAGAGTTTTTTATTGATGCAGTATCGGGATACGGAAGTGATTTTGCCCTGTTTCCTGAGCTTTTTGTAGCGCCACTTATGGCCGATTTTAACCACATGAGCGAAGCCGATGCCATAAGGGAAATTGCACGTTATGCCGATCCGATACGCAAGCGTTTTCAGGAAATGGCCATTTCTTACAATATAAATATTATTACAGGAAGTATGCCTCTGGTTGAAGATGGTATACTATATAACGTTGGCTTTTTGTGCAAACGCGATGGTACCTCTGAAATGTACCGTAAAATACACATTACCCCCAATGAAGTGCATTACTGGGGTATGAAGGGGGGGGCTGAAATAAAAACATTTGATACCGATTGTGGAAAAATTGGTATTATGGTATGCTATGACGTAGAGTTTCCGGAGCTAAGCAGGCTTTTGGCCGATGATGGAATGGAAATTTTATTTGTGCCTTTTCTTACCGATACCCAAAACGGCTACACCCGTGTAAAACACTGTGCCCAGGCACGTGCTATAGAAAACGAATGTTATGTAGCTATTGCCGGATGTGTAGGTAACCTGCCCGGAGTAAATAACATGGATATACAATATGCACAAACGGCAGTGTTTACACCGTCAGACTTTTCATTTCCTTCAAACGGGATTAAAGCGGAAACTACCCCTAATACTGAAATGACACTAATTGTGGATATAGACCTTGACCTGTTGCGCGAATTGCACGAATATGGCAGCGTACGTATATTAAAAGACCGCAGGCACGATTTATACAAAATAAAACGCCTAAAGCACTAAGAAACTATAGATAGCCTTGGTTACGGGCAATTTCTATAAGTTCATTATCATCACCCTCTACTTTTAAGAGGGTTTTTATTTTGCTCTTATGCTTTTGTATATCACTGTCAGAAAGTGGAATAAAATTACCCAGCTCAGTGTTTTTCACTCCTTTTGATATTAATATCAAAATACGTATGTCTACATCTTCAAGCACTACTCCTTTTTCGCGACGGGTAAGATAGCTCTTAATTGTTTTGCTGTAATAATACCCATTGCTAAGCACTGTAGAAAAAGCATCTGTTAGTTCATCGGTTGTGCAATCGCTTTTATTAATAAAGCCTTCCGGGTTTACCTGTTGCAGTATGTTAGCAATTATAGTGCTTTCCCTGTGCATGGTAAGCATAATAATTTTGCAGTTGGGCATTTTTTTACGTACAAGTACAGCAAGGTCTTTACCAGACTGTATGTTTTCTTCTAAGTACTTTGGTATACTATAATCTATAAGTGCAATATCAAATGGGTTGCCCGTATGCCCTGTAATTGTTTTAACACCTGTTTTACCATCAGATACTTTTTTAAAATCAATGTCAACATAATCATGTTTCATGTTTTTAAGCATAAAATAGTAACCTTCCAATACAATGGGATGGTCGTCTATAGCCAGTACATTTAATCGTTTATTCACCATGCTATTAATAATGACCTACAAATGTAATTTTTTTTAATAATTATTTAATTATAAAATAACTATTGTATTTTATAAAATTAAAAAAAACCCTTAATACCAGTAAAGGCTGCCTTTACAGCAGCCTTTACAAGTTAAAAAAAATTATTCGAAAAATAATTATATTATTTAATCAATGCAGGTTGTACCCATTTAAAAACATGCGATTCGGCAGGTATAATAATACGTTCTGATATACGGGCCATTCTTTCCGGCAATTTCATAAGATAATCACGGGCTTTTTCAGCTTCGGCTGTTAGCCCTGTTATTTTGTCTATCTGCCACTTCTCAATAAGTTTTTTCAGTATATCTACATAATCATGTGCAGTATATACGCCAATACGCTGTGCAGAATCACTAAATTGTTCAAAAGCATCACTTATTTTTTGTCCCGATTCTCTTAAAAAGTGCGCAGGCATAACAATTTTTTGCTTCATCATATATTGAAACGCCAACATCATCTCACTTGGGTCTACCTGAAAAATACGGTCAACAAACTCACTATAGGCTAAGTGGTGGCGCATTTCATCTCCGGCTACCATGCGGCACATTTTAGAAAGTTTCTGGTCACCAAATTTACGGGCCATTTGAGACACTCTGTTGTGGCTTATATACGTTGCAAGTTCCTGAAAACTGGTATATACAAAGTTTTTATACGGGTCGCGGTCTGTGCCAATATCAAAGCCATCGTTTATAAGATGGTGCGTTGTCATTTCAACTTCGCGCATGTTAACACGTCCGCTAAGGTACAGGTACTTATTAAGCAGGTCGCCGTGGCGGTTTTCTTCCCCGGTCCAGTGGCGTACCCATTTGCTCCATCCGTTACCATCACCGCCTTTGCCAGCCATCTGGTTAACCCCTTCTACTTCCATAAGCCATGATTCGTAGGTTGGCAGGGCCTCTTCGGTAATAGTATCGCCTACCAGTACCACCCAAAAGTCATAGGGAAGGTCTTTGGCGATTTCACGTAGCTCAGTTACCTGCTCCAGAAAATCTTCATCCTGGCTATCGGGCAGCAAATCGCTGGGTTGCCATATTTTTTCTACGGGTATAAGGTAGTTTTCAACAAAAGTGTCGATACTCTTTTCCAAAAACTGCATGACCTCCAGCCGTATGTTTTTTATAGACATAATTATATTTTGAGTTTAAAATTTTATTCCTTGTGTTATTTCCTGCTCTGTTTTGTTAATTACCTCATCAAAAGGAATATTTTTAGCAGCAAAAGGTTGGTGTATTGTAAAGGTAAGGTGGTTGCCAAGCCCAAGAGGAAGTTTGCCGTAACGTACCACTTTCCAGGAGTTGTTTATACTAATAGGTACAATGTACGCAGAAGGGGCGTATTTACATAGTATTTTAAGACCGTTTTCAGAAAATTTCTTTGGTGCGCCTGTCTTACTACGGGTGCCTTCGGGAAAAATTACTGCTGACCTGTTATTTTTTTCTATATATTCTGCCATGCTTTTAATAGCGGGCAGCGCTTGTTTAGGGTCTTTACGGTCTATAAGCACGCTGCCGCCATGCCTAAGATTATATGATACACTGGGGATGCCTTTACCCAATTCTTTTTTACTGATGAACTTGGGGTGAAACCTGCGCATAAACCATATAATGGGAGGGATGTCATACATGCTTTGGTGGTTAGCCACGATTATAAGCGGTACACCCTCAGGAACACTTTCCAGATTATTAAAAGCAAAAGTAGTGCCAAGAATGTGCATGCAGCGTATTAAGCCACCATTAAGATAATCTACACTTTTTTTATGGGCCTGATAACCAAACACATTAAAGCATATATACTGTATGGGGTGAAACACCAGTAGCAGTATTAAAAAGGCTAGGTAAAACAGTATAGTTAAGGGATAAGAAAGTATCTTTTCCATTTGCTTTTATAAAATTCGCGTAAAAGTAGTGCGTTTTTATGGAATAGTAAAAACATTTGCTATGCAGGCATACTATTGGTTGATAGCATTCAAATTTTCTATTTATAATTTTTAGTATTCATCGTTCAAAATAGCATAGGGAAACTAAGAGATATGATAATTTACAGTTATAATATAGCCATATTAAAAAAGGCTGCCTGAAAAATTTGGGCAGCCTGCTTTATATACTTAAAATGCTGATTAGCAATACTCGTTATAGGCTTCCCTAAGATTTTCGGCAATCAGTTCAGCAGGGCGGCCTTCAATGTGATGGCGCTCCAGCATGTGTACTAATTCACCATCTTTAAACAAAGCCATACTTGGTGATGAAGGAGGAAACGGAAACATAAGCCCACGGGCTTCATCAACCGCCTCTTTATCTACCCCGGCAAATACAGTAACAATACTGCCTGGTGTTTTATCGTTTGCAAGGCTCATAATAGCGCCCGGGCGTGCATTGCGTGCTGCGCAGCCGCAAACCGAGTTTACTACCACAAGTGTGGTGCCCTCTTTGGTTATTTCATCTTTTACCTCTCCGGCAGTATATAATTCTTTAAAACCGGCATCGGCCAATTCGGCACGCATCGGTTTTACTAATTCTTCTGGATACATAGTTATTACCTTTTAATGGTTATTAAAATATATAGGCAAAGATACACAATTTTTTACCTGCCAAAATAAATGTAAATAGTTTTGTTACAGATAAGATTTTCTCTGGGGAATGTATAAACCTATTAAAAAAATTAATAGAAAGTAAATATCAGCAATCTGTTATTACGAGCCAGACACGGCTACCAATGGCTGGTGCGAGCGTCACGCTCGTACTTGTATCTTTGAAGGCATGGGCAAGATGCTCACAAAATAGTTTTCAATTGGATAAGGAATTGAAAATTTGTTGAGCTTTATGTTTTGTGAGCTCTGTATAATTATCATATAAATTCTCAATTTCATCAATGTAGTTTGATATTTCTTGTTCATTTGTAGAAAACAACTTTTCATAATCTACTTTTCGTCCATCACTGTAAGTAATTTGTTTTATCATATTTCCTGCTCTTTGTAGTGCTAGTTCAAGTAATTGACTAGAAGCATTTATATTTTTATGAAAGAAAGAAAGAATTTGCTCATTACACATAACAATTCTTATATATGGATGTGGATGACTATTTTCTTTATAATAAATATTTTGGAATTGATTTCCTGAAAATTCAATAATAGTATTTCCTATAGAGAATAATAACAATGTCAATGTGTTAAATAACAACATTGTCTCAAATTTATAATCTGAATTCATAATTTTTTCAAGTAACAAATGTGCAGCCATTGATGCACCAAAACGGTCAGCATCAATTTCATAAATATGATTTCTAATTTCAAAACATTCTTCATTAGAATATTTTTCCTGTAAACTAAACTCAGAATTTGAGTTAAATTTCAATAAATGGAGCACATGTGCAAGTTCATGATAAAAAAGATATGTAATGCAACAGCTTTTTACTATTGCATTCAGACTATTTTGATTATTGCTTTGAAATGATAAGCTAGCAAAAATTTCTGCAGAGTCAGAACTTATAGCTTCCTGTTTATCTATAAGACCTAAATTAAAAATAATTACAGCAGAATTATTTTTAGTTTTTGCACAAGCATTGAATTTCTGGCTATATACAACCCCAAAGTTTAAATTAATATTTAGTTTTTTTGATGCATTTTCAGATAGTTGAATACATAAATTAATGATTTCCTGAGCAGATATAGAGTCCTTGAATAGACTAAACTCTGATTCTTTAACTAAATCTAATTCTTGAAATACAGATTTAATATTACTATAATGCTCATTGTAGTTCATATTTTAAGCATTTCAATGTCTAATTCCTACTCAAAAACCCGCTCCAGTAACTCCAGTGCTTTTTTAACTGTTTTTACATTTTCAAAAGTCAGCAGCAGGCGCAGGCCGTTTTTGGTTTGTTTTTCTTTCATACGGCCCAGGCTCGGGTTACGTTGTACAAACTGCAACACCCTGTGGAAGGCACCGCTCTGGTAGTAGGCGCTTTGCTGGTCGCTCACAAAATAGCCTACCATTTTGCCCTGTTTCAGTACCAGTTTTTCTATACCCATTCTGGCGGCAAGCCACTTTATGCGCATACTGGTAAGCAACGCCTGCGCCGGGGTGGGCAATGGCCCGAAACGGTCAACCAGTTTGGCCTCATACGCCTGTAGTTCTTCCTCGGTTTTCAGGGCGCCCAATTCGTTATACAGGTTCAGCCTTTCGGTAATATTATTCACATACTCATCGGGGAAGAGCAGCTCAAAATCGGTATCTATCTGTATGTCTTTAACGTAGTCTTTCTCTGTGCCGGCATCCACTTCTTCATACAAGTCCTTAAACTCGTTTTCTTTCAGCTCATCAATCGCCTCATTCATAATTTTTTGGTAGGTCTCAAAGCCAATTTCGTTGATAAAACCACTCTGCTCACCCCCTAACAGGTCGCCCGCCCCACGTATTTCAAGGTCTTTCATGGCAATGTTAAACCCGCTGCCCAAATCGCTGAACTGCTCCAGCGCCTGCAGGCGCTTACGGGCATCCTCGGTCATGGCGCTGTATGGCGGGGCTATGTAATAGCAAAATGCCTTTTTGTTGCTCCGTCCCACGCGTCCCCGCATCTGGTGCAGGTCGCTCAGCCCGAAGTTATTGGCATTATTAATAAAAATGGTATTGGCATTAGGCACATCCAGTCCGCTCTCAATAATGGTAGTAGCCACCAGCACATCAAATTCGCCATCCATAAAGGCCAGCATCAGGTCTTCCAGTTTTTTGCCATCCATCTGCCCATGGCCCACTCCAACTTTGGCGTGGGGTACCAGGCGCTGAATCATACCGGCAACTTCTTTAATGTTTTCTATGCGATTGTTAATGAAAAATACCTGCCCGCCACGCTGTATCTCATACGATACGGCATCGCGTATAATTTCCTCATTAAACCCGATAACCTGCGTTTCTATAGGATAGCGGTTGGGAGGCGGTGTAGTAATAACCGAAAGGTCGCGTGCAGCCATGAGCGAAAACTGCAGTGTACGCGGAATAGGCGTTGCAGTCAGCGTAAGCGTATCTACGTTTTCGGATATGGTTTTGAGCTTATCTTTTACATTTACGCCGAATTTTTGCTCCTCATCTACAATTAAAAGCCCCAGGTTTTTAAACTGCACATTTTTGTTGGTAAGCTGGTGCGTGCCAATAATGATGTCCAGCTTGCCTTCGGCAAGGTTTTTTAGGGTTTCCGACTTTTGTTTCGCGGTGCGAAAACGGTTCACGTAGTCAATAGTTACCGGCATGTCTTTTAAACGCTCCCTAAACGTACGGTAGTGCTGAAAGGCGAGTATAGTTGTAGGTACCAGTATGGCTACCTGTTTGCCGTTATCTACTGCCTTAAAGGCGGCACGTATGGCTACCTCTGTTTTCCCGAAGCCTACATCGCCGCACACCAGGCGGTCCATAGGGCGTTCGCTTTCCATATCTGCCTTTACATCGCGTGTGGCGGTAATCTGGTCGGGTGTGTCTTCATAAATGAAGGACGATTCCAGTTCGGCCTGTAAATAGCTATCCGGCGCGTGCTGAAAGCCTTTTTCCAGCCTGCGCTTGGCATACAGCTGTATAAGGTTAAAGGCAATGTGCTTAACGCGTGCCTTGGTTTTGTTTTTAAGGTTTTTCCAGGCGGCACTGCCCAGCTTGTATATTTTTGGCGGGGCGCCATCTTTACCGTTGTATTTAGATATTTTATGCAGCGAGTGAATGCTTACATACACGATGTCATTATCAGCATATACCAACTTTATGGCTTCCTGCATTTTACCTTCAACCTCAATTTTCTGCAGCCCGCCAAATTTACCTATACCGTGGTCTATGTGGGTAACATAATCGCCTACCGAAAGCGAGTTAAGCTCTTTAAGGGTAATAGTCTGTTTTTTGCTGTACCCGTTTTTGATACTGAATTTATGGTAGCGCTCAAATATCTGGTGGTCGGTATAGCAGGCAATCTGGTTTTCTTCATCAATAAACCCTTCGTAAATCGGGAAAACCAATGTTTTATAATTGCGGCGCACATCTTCGTGGCTGGCCTCATCAAGGCTCTCGAAAATGTCATGAAAACGGTTAGCCTGAGATTCCCCCGCGCAAAAAATATAATTTTTATAGCCGTTACTTTGGTTGTCGCTCAGGTTATTCAGCAGCAGGTCAAACTGCTTGTTGAATGAGGGCTGTGGCTGCATGTGGAACTCAAAAACCTGTTTGGTTTTAAAAACCGCCGTATTGCCCAGCTCTGCAATGGTAAAGTCAAGCGCTTTTTTTACAAAAGCCTGCTGGTTTACAAAAAGTTCTTCGGGAGAGGCATGCTTTATTTCTTTGCTGAGCTTATCAAAAGCCTCATTAGCCTTGCCGAAAAGCACATCGAGCTGTGCCAGCAGGGCATCGGTATTTTGTATTAAAAGAACCGTTTTTTCGTTAATGTATTCCAGGAAACTCTCGCGTGTTTCATTCAGGAATTTATTTTCAATATTGGGGATAATGGCAACTTTATTCTTTTTTTCAAGCGACAGCTGCGTTTCCACATCAAAAGAACGGATGGAGTCTACCTCATTGCCAAAAAACTCTATACGGTAAGGGTTATCATTGCTGAAAGAATATACATCTACAATACCCCCACGCACACTAAACTCACCCGGTTCAGTAACAAAATCTACCCTGCGGAACTGGTATTCAAACAGTACCTCATTTATAAAGTCTATGCTCACCTGTTCATTAACGGCTATTTTCAGGGTGTTTTTGTCCAGTTCCTGGCGGGTAACCACTTTTTCAAAAAGTGCCTCGGGGTAGGTAACAATAACAGCCGGTTTTTTTCGGGAATTAATGCGGTTAAGTGCCTCAGCACGCAAAAGTACGCTGGCATTATCGGTTTCCTCAATCTGGTAGGGGCGGCGGTAACTGCCGGGATAAAACAGCACATCATCTTTATTGATAAGCGCTTCAAGGTCGTTAAGGTAATAAGCGGCCTCTTCCTTGTCCTTCAATATAAAAAGAAAAGGCAGCCCACTCTCTTTAAAAAGCGGATCTATAACAAAAGATAATGCCGAACCTATAAGGCCCTTTACCTGTATTTTGTTTTCGCGCTGTTGCAATGCCTGCGCTATCTGTTTTACTTTGGCCGATTTGGCGTATATGTTGGTAACTTCTGTTTTCAATAGGTTTCAATATATCCTGCGCCGTGCCCGGGAGAGGCAGGCTTGTTTTTTATAGTACTTTTTGGTTTTGCAGCTCCCTGGTTTTGTGTAGATATGGCATCGGGGTTAGCAAGGCGCACGGTATCCAGCGCCCGCAGCATTTCTTCCTCACCCTGTTCTTTCGGTATTTCGCTAAGGCGTACCATTTCATCCATCTGCCGCTCCAGCTCGGCGGTATCATGGCTTATCTCGCCTATTAGTTTTATAACCCGCTCCTGCGGTATAACAGCTATGGTAATATAGGTGTAGAGTGATTTTACCCGGGTATTGAGTACCGTAATACGGCTGCGTACCGAAGGTTTATTAAAAAAAGGGGGGATGTCTTTATTTAGTTCTTCAGCGCTGGCAACCAAATTTTTAGCTTTTTGCCTGTAGCCTGAAAGTGAATTGTTGGGCCGTTGCTCCATTTCGCTGATAAACTGCTGCCATTGATTCCACCCCATTAGTTTATCGGCAACTTTTTGCGAAGCCGGAGGTATATTAAACTCCCAGTGTGCATTTATAGCTTTTAAAATAGAATCGTTAACCTGTTCAGCTTTCTGTACATCGGCGATACGCTGTGCTTCGTTATCTTCACAGCTCCATAAAGTTAGGCCGAAGCATATTAGTAATAATATTTTGAAATACTTCATTGTCTTTTACTGATTGCAGGACAAATTTACAAATACCCGGCCAATGTTTAGGTTAGCATTATGCAAAATAAACCATATCATTATATAGTTGCCTGTAATTAAAGATTTTTCTCAATAAAAAAGGAATTTTAGGTAATTCCATAAAAAAATATTAGTTTCATGGGGTACGGCTGTTAATTTGATAATTGTAAACTATTATATTTGCAGCTTTAAACACACAACTAAAATGGCCAGAGCACTTATTATAGGCGCCTGCGGGCAAATTGGCACCGAACTTACAAAAAAACTGCGCAGCCTTTATGGTAAAGAGGCCATTATAGCATCTGATGTACGCAAGGGCGACCCTGCGTTTGTAAACTCAGGTCCTTTTGAAGTGGTAAACGCGCTCGATTTTAACCAGGTGGAAAACCTGATAGAAAAGCATGCGATAAAAGAAGTGTACCTTATGGCGGCACTACTTAGCGCCACGGCAGAAAAAAATCCTGCCTTTGCCTGGGACCTTAATATGAATTCGCTTTTTCATGTGCTTAACCTGGCCAAAGCAGAAAAAATAGAAAAGATTTTCTGGCCCAGTAGTATTGCTGTTTTTGGCCCTACTACCCCTAAAAAAAATACGCCGCAGACAACCGTAATGGAACCCAGTACCGTTTACGGAATATCCAAACAGAGCGGTGAGCGCTGGTGCGAATATTATCATAATGCTTATGGTGTAGATGTGCGCAGTATACGATATCCCGGCCTTATAAGCTGGAGTACGCCCCCCGGTGGCGGCACCACAGATTATGCGGTGGATATTTACCACAAAGCCCTGAAAGAAGATGCTTATACATGCTTTTTAAAAGAGGATACCCGCCTGCCCATGATGTATATGGATGATGCTATACGGGCTACTGTAGAGATTATGCAGGCACCAAAGGAGCAGATTAAAATACACTCATCTTATAACCTTTCTGCAATGGATTTTACCCCGGCTGAAATTGCCGGAGCCATAAAAAAACAGCTGCCTGATTTTACGATTGCGTATGAGCCAGATTTTCGCCAGAAAATAGCCGACAGCTGGCCCGAAAGTATAGATGACACTCCGGCGCGTAACGATTGGGGCTGGCAGCATGAGTTTAATTTAGAGGCCATGACAGCCGACATGCTGATGCATTTAAATACTAAAAATCTTAAAAAGGAAGTACGATAAGCTATTGCTTCGCCTTATGTAGTTTTTCAATCAGCGCATCTTCATAATGCGCTTTAAGAGGTATTACCTCTTTACTGGCTTGGTTAGGCACCGTCATAGAGAGTACATAGTGCTTTATTTTCCAATCACCTTTTTGTTTTTCTAAAACACCGCTGCCACGGCAAATTTTCATCCGTGTGTCCAGTAGTTCATCAAACCAGGCCACTTTACCATCTTTACTAAAATAGATATCGCGTTGCACCGGTGTAAATGTCCATGCCTTACCCTTATTAAAATGCGGTTTGGCATAGGCCACAAATGCTGCCTTATCCCATTTTTCGGTAGCATCAGTACCAATAAAATAACCATCCTCTGCTATAGCATCAAAGTACATATCAAAATCGGCGTTCGCTGCCGCCTTGTGCCAGTTGTCCAGTAATGTGTTTATGGCTTTAGTATCGTTTTGTGCTGTGCGAAAAATAGTAGCAGAATTATAAACATCAAACATGATATAATGATGGAAATTGCAGTGTAACGATAATATAAATTTTTAAACATAATTATATTTAGTAATAGATTGTTTGTTAAAAAACGTTAACTTGTACGTCATTAAAAACCAATTTAAATCAATTATTCATGAAAACAAAAAAATTATTTGCAGCGGCTATGCTGCTTGGCGGGATTGTATTGTCTAATGGGCAGACTGTGACTAATGTTGCAACAAATGGATTGACTAGTTATGGCTATGACGCAGGCTCCGTTGCAGGTCAACATTCAGCATTTTATGGTACAAATGCGGGTCAAAATCTGTCAAATTTAGGTAATACCGCAATTGGACACTCGTCAGGGGTAAGTGTAAGTGGTTCTACTGCTAAAGACAATAGTTTTTTTGGCTATATGACTGGATATTCAATTACTTCTGGAAGCAGCAATGTAATTATGGGTCATAGAGCAGGAACTTTTTTAACAACAGGAAATTCAAATACTCTTACAGGCCTTATAGCCGGAGAAAGCACGACTGGGGGAAATGCTAATGCTTTTTATGGGAGAGGTGCTGGCAATAAAAATGAAAATGGGAGTAAAAATGTGTATTTAGGCTCAAATTCGGGATTTTATAATGAAGGTTCTAATAACATTTTTATAGGGTATAGAGCGGGCTTCAACTTTAACTACAATATATTACCAAGTGTTAGTAATAAATTACTAGTTGATAATGAAAGTGATAATTTCCCTATAATTTATGGTGATTTCGACACTAATAAAGTAGGTGTAAATTTTGATATTAATAATGTTTCCGCTACTTCAAATGGCTTCCCTTCAACTGTTGGTACTACAGATCTTAGCGATTACCAGCTCTTTGTAAATGGTGGTGTTTTAGCTACTGAAGTAAGAGTGGCACTTAACAGCAGTTGGGCTTGGGCAGACTATGTTTTTGCTAAAGATTATAAACTGCCTACACTTACTGAGGTGGAGCAATACATTGCACAAAACGGGCATTTGCCAAATGTGCCATCTGCTAAAGAAGTTAAAGAAAACGGTATTGAAGTAGGTGAAATGGCAAAGATACAACAGGAAAAAATTGAAGAACTTACACTATATACTATTGCTCAAAACAAACAGCTTGAGGCACAGCAAAAACAACTTGATGCACAACAAAAAGAGATAGAAGAACTGAAGGCGGCTGTAAAAGCGTTGGTAGCTACTAAAAAGTAATATACGTTTAACCTAAATTATACAATTATGAAAAACGTATGTTTAATTATAACCTTTTTGCTATTGTATGGGCTTAAAGTTTATTCTCAACAAGACAAAGTGACGGCAGATAGAGCGAAGGAGAAAGAAATCGAGCAATTCATTGAAAAAAATTTTAATAAGTATAAATTAACGTCTGCCAAAGTGCAGGCATTGAGAGCCGATTTTGAAGAGGAAAAGCTGCATGGACATAATAGTGGGATGGAGGATGATTTTTTACATTTGCTTGAAATAGTAAAAGAGCATGAGTTGAGAAAGCTTTATTTTGAAGAAAATCCTGAAACAGAATATTCTTCCTCACGTTTGGCAGTACCTTATATATGCGATAATGGAGGTTTTGAAGATGGAAATACAAATTATTATGATTTTAAATATGATGTTTTGAGTGATTTTAATTTAGAGATTGACTGTGATTTGACAAATAATAACTGGACTTATTTTTCATCATCTTCTACAATAAATAATCCCTCAAGTAAAGCTACACTAGTTAATAATGATCCAAATATTTCTGCAGGAAATGATATTTTGTTAGAATCGCATGGTATTCATATTCCAAGAGTAAATATTGGTAATTATGCAGTTAAACTTAATGATGATTATAACAATGTATCGGCTGGCTATACAGGAACAACAATGAGTAAATTATTCTATGTCAGCAGTACAGATATAAGCTACTCTTTTTCATTAATTGTTGAAAACCCCACAAACCATGATAGCATTGATCAACCACACTTTATTGCTAGGCTAATTAGAGCTTCCGATAATCAAGTTATAGACCAGAATTGTATAATCTCTAGTGTGCTTAACTCAACTTTATTTAATAATGCGGGTAATTTGTTAAAACATAATGGTGTATATAATGCCCCATTATTATATACTGGTTGGCAATGTGCAAGTTTAAACACCGGGGAAATAGAAGAAGGAGAGCTAGCTATATTACAATTTATTATTACTGATTGTGGTGCGGGTGCTCACTATGGTACAGTATATATTGATGATATATGTGTTGGTAATGGTGATGGTTGTGCTTATGGAGGTGTTGATTTAGAAATAAATACCCCCGAGATTATAAATTGCCCTACTTTTCCAATTAATATTTGTGGTTCATTTGCACCACCTCATACAATCAATACAGATCCTGTTGAATATGGTATATTAACATCTATTGAATTAAAAATACTACAAAATGGTATGCCTATAAATCCAACAATAATTAATAATCCTGTAATAACAGGAAATCAATTCTGCTTTAATATTAATGAAATTGATTTTGGAGGAAGCCCTTCGGGTGTATATGAATATCAAGCAATAGCAACATTTTCAATTAGCAATACCAGTTATACCATTGAAGATACTTCAGCAAATGCAGGTCCTGATATAACCTTTGAAGATTGCGACCCGTGCCCTGATTGTATTGATATATCAGCAGATGTTTTATCTTCTTCTTTAGATCAGCAAGAAGCAGAAATATGTATTAACAGTAATAAAGTTATTGATAATACATCGCAGGCTATTTACCATGCAGGTACAGAAATTGTATTGACAGATGGTTTTTATGCCGCATTAGGTTCAGACAATAGGTTTTATATTGAAGGATGCTCTGGAAATTATGTAAAAAGAGTTGTAAATCCTAATACGCAGCCAGATAACTCGGATGTTAAAGTTGATTTAATACCTGTTGACTTTTTATTGTCTGAAATATCTATTTACCCTAACCCAACCAATGATTTTGTGACTATTGGTGGGCAAGGTTTAGTCTTACAACAGATAAGTCTTTATGGTATAGACGGTAAACAGATTTATTCTGCTTCATGTAATAATGAGAGCTACAAACTCGATATGAATACTTACCAAAAAGGAATTTATCTTCTCACGGTAAGTACAACTGATGGAAAAACAACAACGGTTAAACTCATCAAAAACTAATTCATAAATTAGTAACTATAACAAAGGCGGCTCACATGAGCCGCCTTTTATTTATTTTTTAGGCTAAAACTAACAACTATAACTTAAAACCTACAGCCCAATACTCTCGTTATGTTGCGACATATCTAGTCCCATAGCTTCAGACTCTTCCG
The DNA here is from genome assembly GCF_046000445.1 of Flavobacterium rhizosphaerae. Taxonomy (NCBI): domain Bacteria; kingdom Pseudomonadati; phylum Bacteroidota; class Flavobacteriia; order Flavobacteriales; family Flavobacteriaceae; genus Flavobacterium; species Flavobacterium rhizosphaerae. Next base: position 108,597 of record NZ_JBELPZ010000005.1, read on the forward strand.
AAACCCTTAGGGGAATAAATAAATTAGTTATTTTATACAGTAGCAAAGCCCCGAAGAACGAGAATGCAGCAACCAATATCAGTGCCATCATGTGGTGACCAAAAACCTCCCAACCACCGTATAAAAGGCTCCCGCCTTCTACCTCGGCAAAAATAGCGGTAAGTATCATCCCCATAATACCGCCCACACCGTGGCAGGCAAAAACATCAAGGGTGTCGTCTATACGTTTCAGGCGTTTCCAGTTTACCATAAGGTTAGACACTATAGCAGCAATAAACCCGAAGAATATACTTTTTGGTATGCTTACAAAACCCGCAGCAGGGGTAATGGCTACAAGCCCAACCACGGCACCGATACAACAACCTAGCGCCGACACCTTTCTGCCGTTAATACGGTCGAAAAACGCCCAGGTAAGCATAGCCGAAGCCGATGCTATAGTAGTAGTGGCAAAAGCCATGGCAGCCGTACTGTTGGCCGCAAGCGCCGAACCTGCATTAAACCCAAACCAGCCAAACCAAAGCAGCCCGGTGCCCAACAGCACAAACGGAATATTAGTAGGTATATGCTCCAGGTTTTTACGTTTGCCTAATACCATTACACCGGCAAGGGCGGCAAAACCGGCACTCATATGTACCACCGTACCCCCCGCAAAATCTTTTACGCCAAAGTAAGCGCCCAATAGTCCGTCAGGATGCCAAACCATATGGCAAAGGGGTGCGTATATAAAAATTGAAAATAAACAAATGAATAATAAAAAGGATATAAACCTGATGCGTTCTGCCAGGGCGCCGGTAATAAGCGCCGGGGTAATCACGGCAAATTTCATCTGGAACAAGGCAAACAATACAAAAGGTATAGTGCTGGCCATAGCCGAATGTGGATGCTGGTCTACATAATCAAAAAAGGCAAAATCGGCAGGGTTACCAATTATTCCATAATGTACGCCGTTAATAGTAGGACCTATAGGATCGCCAAACGAAAGGCTAAAGCCCACCGCAACCCATAATATACTAATTACACCCAGGCAGATGAAACTCTTTAACATGGTAGAGATTACATTTTTTTTGCCCACCATACCTCCGTAAAAAAAGGAGAGGCCGGGCGTCATAAGCAATACCAGGCAGGCAGCCGTAAGCAACCATGCAACGTCGGCATAAGATATAGTATCGGTAGCATTAAAATCGGCATTAGAGCCGTTAATGGTTTTATGTTCCCAAAAAAGCCCGGTAACGGCTACTATAGCAGTAATGACAAAAGCAACAATCCAGCGCTTTTCTATTTTTTTTTCGTTCATACCCTTTAATTTATGGGGTCAAAAATATAAAAATTATGTTAACTGTACGTTTGCCCTCTTAAAAATTAAGGGGTTGGTAAATTTTAAATAATTAAGTAATATTAAAAAGAAGTTTTACTCTTACAAGATAGTTATATAAGCGGAATTACTAAAAAAATCAGATTGAAAATTATAATGCAAACACAAAATTTTGCACTTTTGCTAAAGGGATTTAATGTTTTAAAACCATTAGCTATGAACGATTTACCCTACACTATTGAAGATAACAGGCTATTTGAAACGCTTGCTGATGTGGCGTACCTTTGTGGGCAACGCGGTTTTTTTAGTGGCGACTCCCGGCAGGATATTGCCGAGTTCATCCGGTGGGCACGTGAGTTTGAAGCCATACATGATGATACCGACTGGGATGAGGTAGATTATCATGACACTATTGAGGCATTCACCTTAAACAAACTCAGGATTGGTATAGAGTAGTTACTCCACTACTAAAATTTTATTTAGCAAGTTTTCAATTTCTAAATTTGAATACGGCATTTCCGCTGTAACTTCTATATTTTGAAACTCATGCCAATTATGGTCAGCATCGATAATATTATCAAAATATAAAACAGGTATCTCCCAAGCCTCCGCTACAAAAAATTCACCATCAATTAAATTTGATTTAATAATATTGTTGATGGTTTTAGCAGCAATATTGTTTGTATTAGCAAATACTACACTCCCATATTGCTTATAATTGCTTGCATCCCGATAAAGGTAATTTAGTTTGATGTTGGGCATAGTACTATTTAAAAATTACATCACGGTGAAATTCTAAAAACTCTTTTTTAGGTGGATATTTAATTTCTCTTGGCAAAGACTTATTTTCAATGGGCGCAAAGTATTTAGGATAATATTCTTTATCAATATTACTTTTCAGGCTCTGAGAAATTAAAACTTTGTAATTATCGTCAAATGCTAAATAACCCTTATCAAAAGCGCGGTCATATAGCGCAGATAAGCAAATTCCGTTTTCAGGATTTAATCGCTCTTTTTCATCAGTTGCCCAAGGCTTAATATGACTTGCAAACAATAAATCGGGAACATCAATTCCTGTTAACCCGCATTTTGATTTATAATTGGTTAATACCATTTGTCTGAAAAAAGATTGATTAACACGTGTTTTAATGGCTCGTATTTTTGTTTCACCTTTTAAGTCCTTCAAATCCCACAATACATCATTATATTTTTGCTCAATAGTTTGGTGTTCTTTTTCTGCCAGTATTTGCTCGCTCAAAAAAACCAACTCTTCTTGATTGTTGAAAAATTCATCCCATATTAATTGTGTTTGAACACCTGCATTTTTAAGACCGCCTACACCTCTATTTTGATGGTAAGGATCAATACTGGCAAAATTGCCTAAGCGCATTACTATAGAGGCAGGTGTCCTTCCAATTAATTCTGCAAGTTCAATTATTTTAGGATTTCCAGTGTGTGTTTTACCAAACTCTATTTTAAGATATAAGTTAAAAGCTAAAATATATTCTTCTCTTATCCAAAGTCTTTGTTTTGTACTCATGAGATATCTTGGTAGGTTTGAATGACAAATTCAAAGCTACAACTTTTACAAATATGAACCTGAGTTTCCCACTTTGTATGAGCTAAATCTAAAATGATATCAGTTCTTGCTCCACATAGCGGGCATACAGTTGGTTGGTCAGAATAAGTATAAACTTTTGCGTAATCAATCATAAAACGAAATTAAAACAGGTTTTATAATTACACAGCCTACAATTGTACGCGCGAGCCTTCGAGTTATCAACACATTTACTTCCAACAACCGTTAAACTTCCCACAAACCATTTTCAAAAAAAATCCGCAATTACTACTTTTAAGCTGCAAACCGTAGCATTATGAAACAGCCCCTGCTGGCTTTTAACGATAAAGGCATTTACTGCGCCCGCGCCGATGTATATTTAGATCCATGGCGTGCGGTGCCCAAGGCTATTATCACCCACGGGCATAGTGACCATTCCCGCTGGGGCCATGGTAGTTATATAACCCACCACCTCAATATACCCATCATAACACACAGGTTGGGCGAAATAAATGTTTCCGGTAAAGAATGGGGCGAAACCTTTACCATTAATGGCGTAAAGTTCAGCTTTCACCCTGCCGGGCATATTGTAGGCAGCGCACAGGTGCGTGTAGAATACAAAGGCGAAGTATGGGTGTTTACAGGCGATTATAAGACCGAAGATGACGGACTTGCCACACCTTACGAAGTAGTAAAATGCCACACGTTTATAACCGAAAATACCTTTGGGCTGCCCTGCTTTAAATGGCTTCCGCAGGCAGAGGTAATGGCCGATGTAAACAACTGGTGGGCCCAAAACCGCGCCGATGGGTTTACCTCGGTGCTTTTTGGCTATACACTCGGTAAGGCACAACGGCTGCTGAAGCATTTAGACCCTTCCATCGGTAAAATTTACACACACGGGGCGGTTGATAACATGACAGAAGTAATCCGCCCTATGGTAGATATGCCCGAAACGATACGCATTACCTCCGATATTAAAAAAGAAGACCTGAAAGGCAGCATGGTGCTGGCGCCGCCCAGCGCACATGGTTCGCCCTGGATAAAGAAGCTAACCCCCTATGTAACGGGTTCGGCAAGTGGGTGGATGGCATTTCGCGGCGCACGGCGCAGGCGCGCTATAGATAAAGGTTTTGTGCTGAGCGATCATTGCGACTGGCAGGGGCTGCTGGAAAGCATACAGGCCACCGGCGCAGAAAAAATAATCTGTACCCACGGCTATAGTGATATCTTCAGTACTTATTTGCGGGAACTGGGCTATGATGCCCGTACCGAGCATACGCAATATGAAGGCGATGAGGGCGATACAGAAACCAAAGAACCGGGAGAAGTTCCGGAGGAAGGAGGGCTATGAAATTATTTTCAGAACTCATAAAGACCTTAGACAGCAGCAATAAAACCAACGTAAAGGTAGAAGCGCTTACGGAGTATTTCCGGCAGGCGAACGATGACGATAAGGTGTGGACTATTGCCATACTTTCGCACCGCAGGCCGCCACGCCCCGTTAATACCAACCTGTTGCGCCTCTGGGCTGCAGAACTGGCTAATATCCCCCTATGGCTGTTTGAAGACAGTTACCATATTGTGGGCGACCTTGCCGAAACCATTGCGCTCATCATTCCTAATTCAACCGACGAAAGTGATAAAAGCCTTACCGAGTTTGTGGAAGAGATGATTATACTGAAGAAGAAAACCGAAGAAGAAAAAAAGGCCTACCTCCACAACAATTGGCTTAGCCTCAATTATTATGAGCGGTTTGTGTTTACCAAACTCATAACAGGCAGTTTCCGCATCGGGGTAAGCCAAAAGTTAATGACACGCGCCCTTAGCAAAGCTACCGGGGTTGAAGAAGATATATTGGCCTATAAACTTATGGGCGATTGGGATCCCTCGGCTGTAAGCTTTGAAAAACTGGTACTGGATGATAAGGAAGACTTCAATTATTCCCGGCCGTACCCGTTTTACCTTGCTTACGCCATTGAAGGTGAACCTGCAGATTTGGGCGATGTTAAAGACTGGAGCGCCGAACACAAGTGGGATGGCATCCGCAGCCAGACAATTATACGTAATGATGAACTTTTTGTGTGGAGCCGGGGCGAAGAACTGGTTACCGATAAATATCCGGAATTTGAAAGTTTCCTCCGGGTTATTCCAAACGGCACCGTGATTGACGGTGAAATACTCCCCTGGGTAAAAAACAATATAGGTTCGTTTAACGATTTACAAACGCGTATCGGGCGGAAGACCGTTACACCTGCACTTTTAAAGAAAACACCGGTGATCATACGGGCCTATGATATATTAGAGTGGGAGGGGAAAGACATCCGTAACCTGCCGTATGCAGAAAGGCGAAAAATTCTTGAACAGCTTTTTGAGCAGGTAAAAGGGAATGATTTACCACTACAGCTTTCAGAGCGTATTCAGTTAGATACCTGGCAGCACGCCCTGCATGAAAAAGAAAAAGCACGCGAATTGCGCAGTGAGGGGCTGATGTTTAAGCGAAACGATTCGGTTTACGGTGTTGGGCGTAAAAAAGGGGACTGGTGGAAGTGGAAACTCGACCCGTTTAGTATAGATGCCGTACTTACCTATGCCATGCGCGGTAGTGGGCGCCGCGCCAACCTGTTCACCGATTATACGTTTGCCCTCTGGCAAACCAACGATAAGGGCGAAAAAGAACTGGTAACCTTTGCAAAGGCTTATTCCGGCTTAACCGATGCAGAATTCCGTATGGTTGATGATTATATAAAAAAAAATACGTTAGAGCGTTTTGGCCCTGTACGCAGCGTAACACCCAAACTGGTTTTTGAAATCGGCTTTGAAGGCATAGCATTTTCCAACAGGCATAAAAGCGGGGTGGCAACACGCTTTCCGCGTATTTTGCGTTGGCGCACCGACAAAACCATAGAAGAAGCCAACACCATAGATGATTTAAAAGCAATGATACCTAAATAAGTTTATAAAGTCATAAAGTCGAAAGTTGTAAAGTAACAAAGAGACAAATAACATTAAACTTTAAACCTGAAACTTGAGACTTGAAACATAAAGTATGAACAGAGAACAATTATTCAGCATAGCAAGCGGCTGGTTTGAGGGTAAGGGGTGGAAACCGTTCCCGTTCCAGACCCAGACGTGGACAGCCTTTTTACAGGGCAAACACGGCCTTCTCAATGCCCCCACAGGCAGCGGGAAAACGTATGCCCTCTGGATGCCCATTGTTCTCGATTATATAAAAAGTAACCCCGATTACAAAACCAAACATAAACCGGGTTTAAAAGCCATCTGGATAACACCCCTGCGGGCACTTTCGGTAGAAATTAAGCAGGCCGCAGAGCGCGTGGCAGACGACCTTCAAACACACCTTACGGTAGGCATACGTACCGGAGATACTTCTTCTTCAGAGCGTACTAAGCAGAAAAAAAAGATGCCCGACCTGCTCATTACTACCCCGGAAAGCATGCAGTTAATGCTGGCATCAAAAGACTATCCTAAAATGTTTAAATCCTGCCGCGCTATTATAATAGATGAGTGGCATGAACTATTGGGAACCAAGCGTGGCGTTCAGGTAGAACTGGCATTAAGCAGGCTCAAAACCATAACGCCAAAAATGCGTATCTGGGGTATTTCTGCCACTATAGGCAACCTGCAACAGGCTATGGAAGTACTGCTTGGCCCGGAATCAGAAGCCTTGCAAAACAGCACCCTAATCAGGGCGCATATCAATAAAAAAATAAATGTACACTCTATTATCCCTGAAAAGATGGATGCCTACCCCTGGCGGGGGCATATGGGGCTGCACCTGGTAGATGAGGTTGCCGATATCATCAAAAAAAGCAAAACAACCTTGGTTTTTACCAATGTGCGCAGCGCATGCGAAATCTGGTATCAGGCGTTGCTGGACAAGCATCCGGAGTTTGCCGGGGAGATAGCCATGCACCACGGCAGTATTGCCAAAGAAACGCGCCTTTGGGTAGAGCAGGCCATACGTGAGGAACGCTTAAAGGCAGTAGTATGTACCAGCAGCCTGGACCTTGGGGTAGATTTTGCCCCGGTAGAAACGGTAATACAGGTAGGCGGCCCCAAAGGAGTAGCCCGTTTTTTGCAGCGTGCCGGCCGTAGCGGGCACCGCCCGGGGCAGGAGAGCAATGTATATTTTCTTGCCACCCATGCCATAGAGTTGGTAGAAGCTTCTGCATTGCGCCGTGCCGTACAGGAAACCGTGGTTGAAGACCGTATACCTTACCTTAACAGCTGGGATGTTTTGGTACAGTACCTGGTTACCCTTGCTGTAAGTGATGGGTTTTACCCCGCAGCTATTTTTAAGGAAGTTAAAAGTACCTTTTGTTTTCAGGCGATGACTGAGGATGACTGGCAGTTTTGCCTTAATTTCATCTCCAAGGGCAGCCAGAGCCTGCAGGCGTATGATGAATATAAGAAGGTGGAAATTGAGGAAGACGGCAAATTTAAGGTAAACAGCCGGGCAATAGCGCTGCGCCACCGTATGCAGATGGGCACCATTGTGGGCGATGCGGTAATGAGTGTAAAGTTTTTTGGCGGCGGTTACCTGGGCAGTATAGAAGAATGGTTTATATCTAAACTGAAACCGGGCGATGTATTTATTTTTGCAGGCAGAAAACTGGAGCTAGTCCGCGTTAAAAATATGGAGGCATTAGTGCGCCGTGCCGCTCCCGGTGCCAAAGCCGTACACGCAAGCTGGATGGGGGGGCGTATGACGCTTTCGGCACAAATGAGTGAATTGTTGCGGGAAGAACTATATACAGCCAACACCCCTGAAAAAAATCCGGAATTGAAAGCGTTAAATCCCGTCTTTACGCGCCAGCGTAAAGAAAGCATAGTGCCTGATGATAACCAGTTCCTAATAGAAACTTTTAAAACCCGTGAGGGCTACCACGCCATTTTTTATCCGTTTGAGGGGCGCTATGTGCATGAGGCGCTTGCCAGCCTTATGGCCTACCGCATCAGCCTGCTATCGCCCATAACTTTTTCACTGGCGTATAACGATTATGGTTTTGAACTGCTGAGCGACCAGGAGATTGATATGCAAATGGTTTTGGATAACGACCTTTTTACGCCCCGCCACCTGCACGCCGACCTGCAACAGAGCCTTAATGCCACCGAAATGGCCCGCCGAAAATTCCGGGATATTGCTGTAATTGCCGGGTTGGTATTTACAGGTTACCCGGGCAAAATTGTAAAAACAAAACACCTGCAAAGCAGCAGCCAGCTTATTTTTGAGGTGTTCCGCGATTATGAGCCCGACAACCTGTTGTTTCAACAGGCCTACCGCGAAACCTTTGAACACCAGTTGGAAGAAGGCCGTTTGCTCATGGCATTAGAGCGCATAGAGCGGCAGGAAGTGGTATGGAAACAATGCGAAAAACCCACACCGTTCAGTTTCCCAATCATTACCGACAGGCTACGGGAAAAACTATCTTCAGAAACCCTTGCCGAGCGTATTAAAAAAATGACGGCGAATTATATGAAGTAAACTTCAGCCATTATAAATTTGCTATTTTAAAATTCTCAACTTACATAGTATCTTTGCAGGAATGTTACAGGATGCATGACTCTCGAAATCTCCCTCAATAACAACAATTTTATACTTCATTGCTCCGGCACTATGTACTGGGTGCAAAAACGGTTGCTGCTTATTAGCGATGCCCATTTAGGTAAGGTAAGCCACTTCCGTAAGTTTGGGGCAGCCATACCCGGTGCGGTCATTCACAAAAACTTTATAAAATTAGATGAGGTGGTGGAGTATTTTCAACCCGAAGGCATCTGCTTTCTGGGCGACCTGTTCCATAGTGATATTAATAACGAATGGCAACTGTTTCATGATTGGGTGGTAAAAACCAACAAGCCCATAGTTCTTGTAGCAGGGAACCATGATATCATCAACCCGGCAAAATATCATGATATTAACATTCAGATAGTAAGTGAATGGCAAACAGGTGGTTTTTTGCTTACTCATTATCCTGAAAAACGGGAAGGGTTTTTTAACTTGTGTGGGCACATACACCCAGCGGTTAGGCTAACAGGTCTCGGGCGGCAGTCAGTTAAGTTACCGTGCTATTTCAGGTCCGGCAGCCAGCTGATATTGCCCGCATTTGGTGAGTTTACAGGTACTTATGTTATGGAGCCCACCGAAGAAAGCATGATTTATGCTATTTTGAAAGACGATGTTATAGAAGTTACTGTTGCAGGTAAATAGCTAATATTATAAATATTTGGTAAAATAGGCACTATTGGTACTCTTTTTGAGTTATAATGCGTATATTACTTTATAATAACTTTTTTGTTGACCTCAATACATTATTCATAAACAACACTGGATAGTGAATTTAAGTTACACTTATCCTTTATTTTTTTTATTTATGAATACAAAATTGAAATTTAATAATGCATCCCGATCAAAATTTTTCGCCACAACCCGAAAGCGGGTAGACGAATATTTTCAGGACTCAGAAAACAGCCGTAATGCCAACAGCTATATGTGGCTAAAAGTGGTTTTTTTCCTCGGGATTTTTTTTACGCTTTACGGGCTTATCATTTCCAACATTTTTACCGTTTGGGTTATGCTGCCCTTAACCGCCCTACTGGGTATGTTTAGTGCCTTTGTTGGGTTTAATATATGCCATGATGCTATTCACGGCTCATTGTCATCTAATAAAGGGGTAAACAAAGCGTTTGGTTACCTGTTTAACCTTTTGGGTGCCAGCCCTTATGTGTGGAGTATAACCCACAATGTAGTGCACCATACGTATACTAATATTGCCGGGCATGATGAAGATATTGAAATTGCACCGGGTTTAATACGCCTTTCAGAGGAGGAACCCGCAAATAAAATACAGCGTTACCAGCATTTTTATGCGTTTCCGCTATACGGCCTGGCCTCGTTGTCTTGGGTTTTCCGTAAAGATTACAAAAAGTTTTTTCAGCCAAAAGTTGGGCAAACGGTTAGTAAACATCCTAAAAAAGAGTATTTTAACCTGTTTTTTCATAAAGGGATATACTACTTTTTATTTATTATATTGCCATTACTTGTACTCAATATTACCTGGTGGCAGTTTATTATTGGCTTTTTAGTATTGCAGGTTACCCAGGGCTTAACCATGGGGTTGGTTTTTCAGCTGGCACATGTGGTAGAGGGTACCGATTTTCCGTTACCGGACAGTAGTGGTAATATGGAAGAAGCCTGGGCAGAGCATCAAATGCGTACCACAGCTAATTTTTCTTCAAGCTGCCCCATAGCAGCATTTTTTCTGGGAGGGCTAAACCGCCAGATAGAGCATCATCTTTTCCCCAAGGTTTGCCATATACATTATGCTAAAATTGGTGAAATAGTAAAACAGACTGCGCACGAATTCAACCTGCCCTATATAGAAAGCCCTACCTTTTTTGCAGCCCTAAAATCGCATTACAGGGTATTGAAAAAATTCTCAGTTCAGGCGGCTACACTATAATTTTACCTTGCTTCTTCACGCAGCTTTTCCCGGTGCATGGCACCCCATTCAGCAAGCGTTCGCATTACCTCGTTTAATGTTTGCGTATATTCGGTAGGCTCATAAGTTACTATAACGGGTGTTCCTGTGTCTACCTTTCGCTCAACAAATCCATTTAGTTCCAGTTCCCTGAGCTCATTGCTCAACACCTTGGCAGAGATGCCTTGTATGGCGCGTTGCAATTCATTAAAACGGGTGTGTCCCTCGCGTAATGCAAGTATAATTCGCAGCCTCCACTTGCCGCCAATAACATATACGGCATCGCCTACATTGTTAAGCTGTGCCTGGCATTGTTGTGTATTTAAATGGATAACGGCTTTCTTTTCCATAATTATAATATCAGGTTACGCTAAGGTAACTACTTACCTTAAGTATACTACTAACTTTTAGTAAGCTAAAGTACGTAATTTTGTCTTGAAAATACTAACAGAAAATTATTTTTTAGGATGAAAAACATACTGCACATAATAACAAGTCCCAGAGGGAAAGAATCTATAAGTATTAAACTTGGTAATGCATTAGTAAATGAAGTGCTGCAAACACATCCTGGTAGTACGGTAACTGAATTAAATCTGGCGGAGCATCCGCTTCCTCATCTTGATGAAGCAACTGTAAATGCATTGCGTACTCCGGTTGACCAGCATACTGAGCTGCAAAAAGAAGTAATTAAAGCCTCTGATGCAGCTATTGCGCAACTTTTTGATGCCGACATATTGGTTATAGGTGTGCCACTTTACAACTTTGGTGTACCGAGCAACCTAAAAAGCTGGTTAGACCACGTGCTGCGTGCCGGAAAAACATTTAGCTATACAGCTGAAGGCCCTAAAGGGCTTGCTGCAGGTAAAAAGGTATACCTGGCATTTTCATCCGGAGGGGTTTACAGTGAAGGCCCTGCAACCGGGCTTGACTTTGCAACTCCTTATTTAACGGCAGTTTTAGGCTTTATTGGTATACAGGATGTGTCGGTTATCCGAGCAGAAGGGCTTGCCATACCCGGCCTGAAGGAAAACGCCTTTGACAAAGCCTTGGCTTCCATAGAGGTATAATATAAAAAACACACCCTTTTATTTAAGCTATCTATACCGGTAGCTTTTTTTTATACATTTTAAAAACCTGCTGACATACCTTTGTCACTACCTCCCTGTACTTTTGTAGCTATAATCAAAAACAACAATATTATGGAACAGGTAAAACAGGTTACATCAGCCATTATGACTCCCGAAACATTGCTAAAACACTGGCAGGGGCACCGTGGGCTTACCCGCAGGGTAATAGAGACTTTCCCTGAGAATGACTTATTTACATTTTCTATTGGGGGTATGCGCCCTTTTGCCACGCAGGCAATGGAAATAATAACGCTTACCGGGGCAGGCGTAAAAGGGCTTGCCACTGGTGATTGGGGTAATGGCCAACCGGCATATATTACCGGGGAGGGAATGCCCGAGACAAAAGAACAGCTTCTTAAAAACTGGGATGAGGCTACGGAAATGCTTGAAACCTACTGGGAGCAGATTTCAGCAGCCGATTATGGTGATAAAGTGAAAATTTTCGGGCAATGGGACGGTACTATTTTAAGCGCTATACAGTATTTTATGGATAACGAGATACACCACCGTGCACAGGGGTATGTATACCTGCGGGCCCTAAATATAGAACCACCCGCTTTTTGGGACAGACCTATGTAAACTATGCAAACGAAGCCGTCTCACAACCTGAGGCGGTTTTTTTGCATTTTAGGGAAGTAATTCGTATATTTAAGTGTTGATTTTTAGCGGCTTAAATATGAAATTCAAACATTAGAACCAACACCAAACCACCCTTTTGCCCTATTCATTTGATGATTTTATAGCCCCATCGCATCCGGTGCGTAAGTAGATAAGGTTGTAGAGGCTTTAAACATCAAACCGCTTTTAAAAGCCTACAGTGAGGAAGGCAACCCTTCCTATCATCCAAAAATGTTGCTTAAGGTAATACTGTATGCCTACATGACCAATATTTATTCCTCCAAGAAGATAGAATTAGCGGTCGGGGAAAACATTAATTTCATGTGGCTGACAGGAATGGCTGTTATTGACCATAATACCATCAGCCGTTTTCGAACCAATAAGCTGAAAGATTCCTTTAAAGAGATTTTTCAGCAGGTGGTTTTAATGTTGGCAGAAGAAGGGCTGATTAGCTTAAAACAAATTTATACCGATGGCACAAAAATAGAAGCCCAGGCCAACAAGTACAGCTTTGTTTGGGGCAAAAGCATTAAAACCAACAAGGCTAAAATGCTAACCCAACTGGAAGAACTATGGAACTATGCCCAAAGCATTAGCGATGATGGTAATAATCCCGAGCCGCCTGAGTTTAAAGAAATCAGCAAAGAAGTTATCCAAAAGACAGTGACGGAGATAGATGCCAAGCTCTCCGGGAATGAAAAAGCAAGCCCAAAAGCCAAAGCCAAGCTGCGCTATATCAAACAAAATTTTGAAAACAACCTTGAAAAGTATGAACAACAGGAGGCTATTTTAGGGGAGAGGAACTCTTATAGCAAGACCGATACTGATGCTACTTTTATGCGGATGAAAGAAGACCACATGCAAAACGGCCAGCTCAAGGCTGCTTACAATGCCCAGATATCAACAGAGAAACAAATCATTGTAAATTATACCATCCACCAAAACCCAACTGATACCAAAACCCCGCAGCCCCATTTAGAAAACCTGAAAGAAACTTTTGGTAAAGAGGTGTTTAACGGGTTAGAGGAAATTACCGCCGATGCGGGCTACGGAAGCGAAGAAAACTACGATTACCTGGAAAAGCACGGGCTTACAGCTTATGTGAAATACAATACTTTTGATAAAGAGCAGGACAGGAATTATCAAACCAAACACAAACCATTTAGCAAGGAAAACCTTTATTACAACCCCGATGGGGATTTTTATATATGCCCAATGGGGCAGAAAATGTACAAAACCCATCAAACCAAGCGCATAACCGAAGCTGGCTACACGCAAGATTTATCACACTATCAAGCCCAAAATTGTGAAGGCTGCCCCTTGCGCGGCCAATGTTTTAAGGCCCACGGCAACCGCAGCATTGAGAGGAATCATAACCTTGAGCGGCATAAAGAACGTGTCAGGGAATTACTGCTTAGCGAAAAAGGAATCAAAAAAAGAAAACAGCGTACAGCCGATGTAGAACCCGTGTTTGCACAACTCAAACACAACCAAGGCTTTAGGCGCTTTACGTTAAAAGGCCTTGAAAAAGTAGAGTTAGAGTTCGGGTTAATGGCTTTAGGGCACAATTTAAGGAAGAAATTAGCCGCATAAACTACATTAAAACTTTACCCAACTTTTTTGAACACAGTAGTCCAAAATAAAACAACATAAAAAAACCGCCCCAATTTAGTATTGAGACGGCTTCGTTTGCATTTAAAATAAGTAGTTTTTACTCTTTTATAATTTTTATGGTTGATGTGGTAGCCCCGGCTTTTACCTTAACCATATAAATACCCGCTTGTAAGGCATAAAGGTTAATAGTAGCTGAAGCATGGGCACCTTGTACCATCATGCCTAAAGTATTATACACTTCAATACTGTCAACAGTTACCTGGTTCTTTGTGCTTATAGTAAGCACATCTTTAACCGGGTTGGGGTAGGCCGTTATATTGCCCAGAGAAATTACACTTTTTGTACCTAATGTAAAATTGGTACTGTTTATAGTATTAGTACTCTGAGCTTTATTTGCAAACATCATTTCCGGAGTTGCTGCCTCACTATCTAATGGGGCATATAATTCAAGACTTGATTTTAGCATGGCACCTTCATTAAGGGCTGTAATTTCCATTTCATTCATCCCAGAACGGTAAAAAAACCAGTTCCGGTAATTAATATTTGCCGGGGCATTAGTTCCGTGCAATGAATATACCTGTGGTTCGAGTTGTTCATCAACACTGCCTTCAGCTGTTGCATCTGTATACAGCACAGTATGGCTCCATGCATAATAATGGGTAAGGGTTACTTTATGCCATGCGCCGTCGTTAACAGCTATTGTACCTGTAATAGTACTGCCAGATGGGGCTGTATACACTACATAGCCATTTTCATTAAGCAATAGTGAACCCTCATTACTACCATTAGTGGTAAATGCCATCATGTGGCCGTTACCTGTAGTTTGAATATCAAATGATACGGTAAATGAATGTACAGTATTATCAGGGGTAAAAGTAAGTGCACCACCACCCGAAACAGGATCGGGGGTTATATAGGTATTCATGCTTAACTGCGGTTGCGGCTTGCCTGCCTCAAGGGCATCAAATAGGGAGGGAACTATAGCATACGCAAATTCAGCGTGGCCGGCATCATTAGGGTGCAGGCCATCATCCCAATAACCGTCAACCCAGTTTCCGGTACCGTTATCCATGGCACCCAGCAGGTTGGTGCTCGGTACATCCCATTGTGCCATCATCAGGTTCATTTCCTTTATAAATTCATAATCAGTAGTATTATAATCTCCTCGTCCATAGTTGTTAAACACTACCGGAGTTTTGCCAATTTCTTCGGTCATATCAATAATTTGCTGTAGGTTTTCATTATACTGATCAAAAGCTACCTGCCCCGCTTCGTGTATGCCTTCGTTACCAAGTGCAAGCCCAAATACAACATAGCTACTGCAATCGCCTACCAAATCTTTCTCAAAACGGTTTAGTACTGATACCGTGGTGTTACCATTTACCGAAATATTAGACCTGTAAAAAGGAGAGCTTCCGTTAATGGCCCTATCCTGAAGTATTTCATTGTATAAGTAAGCATAACCATGAAGGCCTGTTGCACCTTGGCCGTTAATGACTGATGAACCCATAAATGATATTTTATAAGGGTCTATAGAAACGCACTCTATACCATACGTATAATTACCCAGGTCAAGTGTAATGATGAAATTGCCATACTTCAGGTCGATATCGCTCATAGGTACGCCATACTCATTGGCAACCGATTCCATTATAACCGAATGTTGGGAGCCTGTTATTTTTTTAAATACATAGCTCCAGCTTTGGTTGGCCTTAAATACAAAGCGTGGGTTAGTATCAGTACCTACTACGGTCATATCTACTTCCGCCTGCCAAACACCATTGCCCTGATAGGTTAAGGTTTCATCACCTCCCCAGCCGCCTGCAATGCTGCTGCCCACCACGCTCCAGTTAATGGGTAATATAGTATAGGCGCCAGTTGCAAGGTTTACCGTAATACGTACCGGGCCGCTTTCTACAGGGTCTATCGCATCTCCACCTGCTTCTATAATGCCGGCAGTACCGTTTTCGCCATACATTGTAGCGGTATCACCCTGCCCGTTATAAAAGCTGAAGGTACCGTTTTCGTCAAGGCTGGTATAAATTTCAAATATATTGCTAATGGTACCCTCTAAGCCGGTTACCATGTGCATAGGAAGGGCGGTAGAGGGGTTGTCACCATTCTCTGTAGCGCTGCCGTTAAGATAGAGTTCTGTCCACTGGTCACTTATGGTAATAACCGTACTGCCGGATACATCAGGGTTTGTGGCACTTGTAGCCGTTACAGTTACACTACCGTTTCCGGTTGGAATCAGCATGCCATTTTCGTTGATTATAGCTACAGAAGTATCATCTACACTCCAAACTACACCGGGGTAAGTGGCATCTGCAGGCAGTACATCAGCCATCATTTGCGAAGTACCTCCGCTGGTTATAATATCAGTGCCGGTTACAGTTATTGATGTAACATCAACTACAGGCAGATTGTTATACTCCTCCATTTTAATCACATTCATGTAGCCGAAAGCGTCTTGCGCAATTGATACATCAATAGTAATTGTACCATTAGCATCGGGTGAGATGATTGTAGTTTCAAGGATAGTATTTATATTGCCTGTGCCACTGTCACTGGTTTGTATCTGCCCGTTAAAGCTGTTAAGCCCGGTTACTGTATAAGCCGTTTTGCGTATAGCGGTAGTGGGCCGGGAGGCAAAAATGTAAAATTTATAGCCGTTACCTGCGGTAAGGTTGCTAAAAGTTACCTGCCCGGTATTGTTGCCCGATCCACCGCTTTCAAGGTACCAGTAATCCTGGGTTGCCGTGCCAATAGCCAAATCTCCCAAAAGCGATGCTACCGGTGCTGTAGGGCCGTAATTAATAGAGGTGTTTACAATAAAATTGTTGGTAACCTCCATATCAATACCGGTATCGGTATTCTGGTTATTTACAATATCATACGTAGCGCCTACTGCTCCGCTTGTAGGGTTGTTCCAGTAATTATTATTGAGGTCAGGGTTTACGGTTATGGCGCCGTTGGTACCAACATTAGGGCCAAAGTCTATATACATGGTTTGCTCCAGTGTTTGCCCATGTACATGTGCCAGGCTTACCAACATGCCCAGTGAGAGTAATAATTTTTTCATACAAGTTTTTATGTTTAATTCACTATATCGTTTGCGAATAACGCGAATAAAACAAGTAGTTTATAAAAGTGTAGTGAATAAGTAGATTGCAGGTAATGCAAATTATTGTAAATTAATAGTTTGCATTAGTTGTTGTCCTTTAAAAAGTAGATGTGTTATCTGTATATAATTTTAATTTGATGAAATTCTGGGGCTATTTATGATTGGGAGTATCAGCAAAAGAACCGATTTTCATGACAAGATTTTCAAATTCATCCCGGGGGACGGCGGCTTTGTTTTTAACTTTAACCCTGTAGTTATAAATGGTATTTACAGAATACCGAAGCAGTTTGGCTATTTTACCGCTATCGGTAATGCCGAGCCGTATCAGGGCAAATATGCGTAGTTCTGTGGTAAGCAATTCGTCTTTTTTAAGTACTATTTTTTCTTCGGGAACTAACAGGCTGTTAAGCTGCTCAACAAAGTGCGGGTAGATGTGCAGGAAGATAGCATCAAAATTTTTATAAAACAGGTTTATTTCCTCGTCAATAATCTGTCCTGACTTTGTTCTTTTTAAAAGCTCATCTATCTGTTTGGCCAAAATCATTTTTTTAACGGTTTTACGATATCCATCAAGCTTGTCCAGATAATCAGAGCAAACATTTAGCAGCGTACCAATATAATATTCTTTAATACGATTGATTTCACTGAGTTCGCTATATAGCCCTTTCAGTTCTGTATTGGTATGCAGTAGCTGTGTATTAAGGTCGTTTAACCTGTTATTCGCCTGTTGCAGGTTTTTACGGGCAGCAGAAAGTTTTTTTACCTGTTTGCGTATAAAAAATATGGTAAACAGCAATAATAAAGTAAGCAGGCTTATTATAATAAGGTACACCTGTAGCTTTTCTTTTTGATGCTGTATGTCCTGCTCATATGCCTTATTAATAATAGGCAATATATTTGAAAGCGATGCCAGCCGCAGGCGTGAGTTGAAAAAAGAGGCGTCGTCAAAAGCTACATTGATATAGCGGTGCGCACGCTTAATATCGTTTTCTTTAAACAACTGTACTGCCAGTGCCGTTAGTGATGCATTGTCTTTAATAGAAGCTTTTATATCTGACAGGGCAGAAAGTATAAGATACTTTTTATACGCTTTTATATTATTTTCGGGCAGGTAACTCTGTGCTAAAAAAAAAGTAATACTGGAGTAGGTGCGGGTACCCGGGGTAGCCATAGCGAGCCGTTTAAGGTTGTCATTACGGTTTTTTGCGTATTTTCCGGCATCACGGTGGCGTATTTCTATTGTAGAAAGGTACAGTTCAGAGTTTGGTTTGGCAAGTAAAAGCAATGTGTCGGCATATGCTGTATACAGTGTAGTATACTGCGTTTTAAGAGTATTTTCAGGGCTGTAAAAACCAAGCCGGTAATACAGCCACATCTGCACATAATAATATCTTGTTTTTAGCGTACCAAAAAGTTTTTCAGGATTAATATGTTGCATAATATCCTGCGCTTCGGTATAATTTCCTGACGAAGACAACACATAGGCAAGGTGCATGCGCGCATTAAAAAGCAATAAGGTGTTATTTAGCTTTTGTGCCAGCGCTATATTTTTGTTAATATAGTACAGCGTTGCATCAAACTTATAGGGCAGGTATTCCTCAATTAGTTTTTCATTTATATTATACCTTTCTGCATCAGTTACTGTAATGTCGGTTAAAAAGTTTTTTAATTGTGTTATACGCGTTTTTTTTGCGGACTCATATAAGGTGCTTTTTGCCATTTCTTTTTCGAGTACCAACAGTAAAGAATCTGTTTCTGAAGCAAATAAGGGGCAGGAAAATAATAGTATAATAAATAAAATTACTTTTTTCATTAATAGCATATTTTTTTGCATAAAAAAATAATAATAGCCAAATATACATAATTTAAATTGTGACTAACAAGCAGCAAAATGTACCGTAAGGGTATTAAATAGGGCTGAAATGAGGCAAAAAAATAAATTTACCCTATTTTTACCGCTGAGTGTAATGTAACACCCATTAGTTATTTTGCCTGTATAAACACAAAACACTTTTGATGAAACCAAAAAACTTTTCCTTATTAGCCTTAATAACCATACTGTTAACCGCTACACTTTATTTTATAGATTATTTTATAACAGATGTTTCCAATGAGGTATTATTCGGCTTACGGTGGCTTACAGTAATCGTTTTAATAGTTTATGGATTTAGCAAGCGCAGCCTGACCACATGGATACTGGTATGCCTGGTTATTGGTGCATGTGTGGGGCATGACTGGCCTGATGTGGCTATTAACCTGCGTGTACTGAGTAAAATATTTTTAAAGCTTATAAAAACGATTGTAGGACCGCTAATATTTGCCACATTGGTTTATGGCATAGCAGGCCACAGCGATATTAAGCAGGTGGGGCGCATGGGGTGGAAGTCATTACTATATTTTGAAATTGTTACTACTCTGGCCCTTTTTATAGGTGTTGCTGCTATAAATATTTTTCCGGTGGGGGAAGGGATATTGTTGCCCGAAGGGTTGCAATCTGAATTGCCCCCGGCAGTAGAACAGACCTGGCAGGATATTATATTGCACATTTTTCCTGAAAATATAGCCAGAAGCATTGCCGAAGGCGAGGTTTTGCAGATAGTAGTATTTAGTGTACTATTTGGTATTGGGCTTATTATGGTGCCGGACAGGCAACGCAAAGTAATGGTAGATTTTACCGAGAGCCTCTCTGAAGTGATGTTTAAGTTTACCAATATTGTAATGTACTTTGCGCCTATAGGCGTAGGGGCAGCCATGGCCTATACCGTTGGGCACATGGGGCTTGGTATTTTGCAAAATCTTTTTGCACTGCTATTATTGCTGTATGGTGCGCTTATAATATTTGCACTCTGTGTATTATTGCCTATAGCACTCTTTTTCAGGGTGCCTGTAATACGGTTTTTACAAGCCATACGCCAACCGGTTTCTATTGCGTTTGCCACTACCAGCAGCGAGGCAGCCCTGCCAAGGGCTATGGAAGCTATGGTGAGTATTGGGGTGCCCAAAAAAATAGTATCGTTTGTAATGCCAATGGGCTACAGTTTTAACCTTGACGGCACTACGCTGTACCTTTCGTTAGCCAGTGTATTTGTAGCCCAGGCCGCAGGTATGCATTTAGAATTAGGGGAACAGCTTATTATGGTGTTTACCCTTATGGTAACCAGTAAGGGTGTAGCGGGTATACCGCGTGCCTCACTGGTAATATTAATGGGTACCGCAGCATCATTCGGGTTGCCGTTATGGCCTATTATGGCCATACTGGGTATTGATGAACTTATGGATATGGCGCGTACCTCTATAAATGTGGTTGGCAACTGCCTTGCATCAGCCGTTATAGCCCGCTGGGAAGGCGAATTTGATGATAACCTGGAGGCTGCCGAAATTTATAGTGCCGACGAGCAGTTGCACCGCTAAGAAACGATACTAATATACTCCGCGTATTTTAGGTTTGATGCTTCGGTCATAAAAACTTCTTAGCTGCTGCATAGTTTCCGCTTTAAAAGCAGGTAAAGCTGCAGCACCAACATTGCTTTCTACCTGTGTGATTTTGGTAGCGCCCGGTATAACCGTGGTAATGGCGGGATGTTGTAAAATCCAGCATATGCTTTGTTGTGCCAGATTGCCCTGTGGCAATAGTTGTTTTATTTCCTCAGCAAGGGCTACACCTTCTTTAAAATCTACCCCGCTAAAGGTTTCCCCAACGTTAAAAGCATCGCCGTTGGCATTATAATTACGGTGGTCATTTTCTTCAAATTTTGTATCTGCCGAAAACTTCCCGCTCAACAAACCGCTTGCCAGGGGTACCCTTGCAATAAGTGCAGTACCCTGATTTTGGGCTTTATCAAAAAAATCATCGGCTATATGCTGGCGGAACAGGTTAAAAATAATCTGTAATGAAGCTACATCACTATGTTCAAGGCATATCAGCGCTTCTTCAGCAGTTTCTACGCTTACGCCAAAATGTTTTATAAGCCCTTCTTGTTGTATGCGGCGTAAATGTTCAAACACTTCGCCCTTTTTTAATTCTTCGGTAGGTATGCAGTGCAGTTGTTCTAAAAAAAGCTGGTTGGTGCCCAGGTTTTCGAGCGAACTTTCCACGTGCCGTTTAATAGCATCATAAGTAAAGTTTTGTGGCCAGCCGTTAGCGCCGTCGTGCCTGCGCCCAAGTTTAGTGACAACAAAAACTTTTTTACCGGTTTCTTTAAGGTACTTGCCTATAAAGCGCTCGCTGGTACCAAGGCCATATACATCGGCAGTATCTATAAAATTACCACCCGCATTGGTATAGGTATCTAATATTTCAAAAGCTTTCTGTTCATTAATATTACCCCAGTCGGCATTGCCCAGCTGCCAGGTTCCCTGGCCCACTTCGGCTATGGCTTCTCCTTTAAAATCCCTGTACTTCATAGTTTGGTTTTGTATTACAATTTATAAAAGTACATAAAAAAGCCATAACAGGTATGGCTTTAGTGAGCGCTGAGGGTTAGGCTTACCCGTTTACCCTTTTTAAAAGGGTAAAAAATTACAATAAACGTAAACGATAAAAACCTGGCTACCTTAAAACTCTCTTAAAATTAACAGGATCAAAAAAATAACCTAAAAAAACAATCTTTTTATATTATAATTGCACTTTAATACTATTTTTAGAATTGAAACCAGTATAAATCAAATACTTTTTATGAGCTTTAAAGCCCGGATAAACAAGTACAGGCGTTACCTTACCAGAAGCCTCACAAAAAATATAGGAGGGAAAGATGGCGATGCCCCTATAGCGGTTAATGGTGCGGTTACTATAAAAAAAGTTTTAGTAATACGGCCTAACCACAGGTTGGGCAACCTGTTGCTGGTTACACCCCTTATGCAGGAATTGGCCAGTACTTTTCCCGGGTGTAGTATAGATATATTTGTAAAAGGGGGGCTTACACCAATTGTTTTCCAAAACTACCCGGAAGTTAAACGTGCCATACAACTCCCTAAAAAACCATTTAAAGAGTTTGTGAATTACCTTAAGGTGTGGTTTAAAGTAAAAGGTAATGGCTATGATTTAGTAGTTAACGTATCTAAAGGCTCGTCCAGCGGGCGTATTGCCACTACGCTGGCGCGGGCAAAATACAAAGTGTATGGCGATGAAAAAGAAAACCTTAAAGCCAAATACCCCGATTATCTGCACATGGCTAAATTCCCGGTGTATAACCTGCGTTATTATTTATCAAGGCTTGGGTTTAAAAATGACAGCCCTGTGCCGTTACTGGACTTAAAATTATCTGAAAGTGAATTTTCACAAAGCAGAAAAATACTTGCCGGGCTTACAGGTAATACAAAACCCGTTATAAGTATTTTTACATATGCCACAGGCGCTAAATGTTATAAGAACGACTGGTGGGAACCTTTTTACCAAAAATTACAGGCTGAATTTCCCGATTATAGTATTGTTGAGGTGCTACCCGCAGAAAATGTATCGCAAATTGATTTCAAAGCACCAAGCTATTACAGCCGCGATATACGTGAAATAGCTGCTTTTATAGCCAATACCAAAGTATTTATAGGTGCCGATAGTGGTATTATGCATCTTGCAAGTGCCTCATTAACGCCAACAGTGGGTCTGTTTGCCGTAACCAACCCTAAACAATACCAGCCCTATGGTAACAAAAGCGTAGCGTTAAATACGGCTACCTGCAGCCAGGAACAAATTATAGAAGCAGTACGCAATATACTGCCTGCATAACAGTATTGAATTTTACAGGCAGAATAATTTCTTTTATTTAGATTTGCACCCTTTTATAAAACAGGCACAGTTAAATTAGCAGGATGATAGTAATAAGCAAACGTACTAACAGGGATTATAAATTTGTTTTTGCATCAAAAAAAGGTAAAACCATATTTACCAGTATAGGCTGTAAAGAAAAAGCAGACTGTGAGCGTATGATTGCCGGGATAAAAGAAAATATTGCCAAACTTACTTTCAGCAGAAAAACTACGCCGTCGGGCAAATATTTTTTCCGCATTTCTACAGGGGGGTTGGTTTTGGCCACCAGCCGTAAATATTCAACCACATACAGCCTTGAAAAAGGAATTGAAATGATATTAAAATACCTTCCGGATACAGAGACACTGGATTTTTCGGATAACGACTTTGTATTTGCCGATGAAGAGGCTAATGGGCCTGCCGTGCAGGATGTTTAGCAGGCATACATTTTATTTTATAAAGGCTAAATAGGTGTGCTACTCTAAAACTTGCCGTATGCTATGCAGCCTTTGGATTTTCCTTAAGCATATAAATTATTACCCGCCTATTAAATAAAAAGCCCGCTTCATCATACATGAAGCGGGCTTGTAGCCTCGACAGGAATCGAACCTGTATCAAAAGTTTAGGAAACTCCCATTCTATCCGTTGAACTACGAGGCCGAATAAAAAAGGCCATCATTTCTGATAGCCTTTCTATTAAAAAGCTCCCCCTCTTGGGCTCGAACCAAGGACCCTCTGATTAACAGTCAGATGCTCTAACCAACTGAGCTAAGGAGGAAACTGTATATTATATATTGTAATTTAATGATAAAGGTATCAAAAAAAATTACACATGGTTTTAAAAAGAACTTTTTCTTAAAAGGCGTTACCTTTACAGCGGTGCAAATATATAACCATTTTTAATTTCAGCAAATAAATTCGCCTAAAATTTCAAGGTTTTTTTTCCGGTTTATTTTACAATTAGCTGATAAATATCTTTACCAAAAACCAAAACCATAAGGCTCAGCAAAATAACCATGCCCACGGTTTGTACCACCCCGGCAGCTTTATCGCTTAACTTGCGTCCGGTTATCATTTCGGCAATGGTAAATATGGCATGTCCGCCATCAAGCCCGGGTATGGGCAGTAAATTCATAAAGGCTAAGGCTACCGAAAAGAAGGCTGTAAAGTTCCAGAAAAACTCCCAGTTCCATGTTGGGGGCAGTTTAGAGGCAATACCTACTACACTTTGCACCTGGGTATAGGCACCGGTGCTTGGGCGCAGTATAAGCTTAAACTGTTTTATGGTGTAATACAGCTTAGAATAAGATTCTTCCATTGCAGCCGGTATGGCTTCAAAAAAGTTATGTTTTTCGGTAATAAAATAGTCTTCCTTCTGCTGTGCTTTTTGAATAAAACCCATCACTCCCATTGAGTCTACTGCGGTAGAAATAGTCATTGGGGTAGTGCCGCGTTTTATTTCAAGGTTAATTTTACCGTTTTTATGTTTACTTGCTTCTTCACTTACCTGGGCCATATATTTTAGCGGCTGCCCCTCTACGCCCACAATAGTATCTCCCTTTTTTAATCCGGATTTTATTGCGTTGCCCTTGGGGTTTAAGCTGTCTATAACCGATGCGTTAACCATGGGGTGAATAAAATCGCGCCCTTCTTTTTCAAGAATGTCATGGATGCTTTCGTCACTAAGGTGTATTGTAAAAGGCTCTCCATTTCGCAAAACAGTAATTTCATCGCCCAGCAGTACATCAAGTTGCAGGCGGTCAAACTGGCGCTGGTATTTACCATCTACGCTTATAATTTTATCTCCGTCTTTAAAACCGGCAGCTTTGCCTATAGATCCAAAAGCAAGCCCGTTTTCCTGCACAACCTCTGTACTAATATATTTTTTTCCATATGTGCAAAAAATCATTGTGTAAATAAACCATGCCAACAGCAGGTTTACTATAATACCACCCAGCATGATAATAAGCCTTTGCCAGGCTGGTTTACTGCGAAACTCCCACGGTTGCGGTTCGCTTGTCATTTGTTCGGTATCCATGCTTTCGTCAATCATACCGCTCAGCTTAACATATCCTCCTAATGGCAGCCAGCCGATGCCCCATTCTGTTTCTCCTATTTTTTTCTTGATTAGCGAAAAACCGGCGTCCATAAACAGGTAAAATTTTTCTACCCGAACTTTAAACATCTTTGCGGTTATATAATGCCCAAATTCGTGAAGTATTACTAATATTGACAACATCAGCACCAACTGTGCAATCCGTATGAGTGTATCCATTCTAAGTATTTAATGTAAATAAACGCACAAAAATAGTGTTTTCTAATTTATAAACACTTATTTTATATATATACATCCGGCTTTAAATGTTTTGTTAATTATTGTGCAAAGCTGTTTCATTTCTAAGCATTGTACGGTAACTTTACGGTGCGTGTATTATAAGATATTTCCTTACTTTTAAGTAAAACTGCTTATGATGAAACCCCTGCCTTATTTATTACTGCGGTTGCTGGCCGGCATGAGCCTTTTTGGCCACGGATTGGTGCGTATGCCCAAGCTTATGGAGTTCAGTAATTGGATGACAGCCCAGTTTGCGCAGTCTATGCTCCCACAAATACTGGTGAAACCTTTTAGTTATATATTGCCTTTTGCCGAACTGCTTACGGGCTTTTTATTGCTGATAGGCCTTTTTACCAAACAGGCAGTAGTAGCGGGTGCCATAATTATGATGGTTCTTATTTTTGGCTCTGCCATGCTGGAGCAGTGGGATGCCATACCCTCGCAGCTTATACATGGAGCTATATTAGTATGTCTGCTGCAATATATTGCTTCAAACCATTATTCTATTGACTATAAATACAATCTATAAATGTCACGACTATTTAGTATACTGCAATTAAAAAGTATCATCCTTAAAAATCGCATAGTGGTTTCGCCCATGTGCCAGTATTCGGCTAAAGACGGCTTTGCCAATAACTGGCACTTAGTACATCTGGGCGCCCGCGCCATTGGCGGTGCCGGGCTAATTATACAGGAGGCCACTGCTGTTTCGCCGGAAGGGCGCATATCTCCTGAAGATCTAGGTATCTGGAGCGATGAGCATATAGAAAAATATAAAGAAATTACCACCTTTATAACCCAGGAAAACACGTTTCCTGGTATACAGCTGGCACATGCCGGGCGTAAGGCCAGCACGGCGCCGCCATGGCAGGGTGGCGGTAAGCTTACCACAACCGAAAACGGCTGGCAAACCGTAGCCCCAAGCGCTATTAAGTATAGCGAAAATGAGCCTGAGGCACCGCACGAACTTGATGCTGAGGGTATAAAAAAAGTAATTGCTGATTTTAAAGCGGCCGCCCGCAGGGCGCATGAAGCCTGTTATAAGGTAGTAGAGATACATGCCGCACACGGCTACCTGATACACCAGTTTCTTTCGCCGCTAACTAACACCCGTATTGATGAATATGGCGGTAGTTTTGAAAACCGTATCCGCCTGCTCCTGGAAATTGTAGACGCTGTTAAAACAGAATGGCCTGTAGACCTGCCGCTGTTTGTGCGCATAAGCGGCACCGACTGGGCAGAGGGCGGCTGGAATGTAGATGAGTCGGTAGCATTGGCTAAAATATTAAAAGATAAGGGAGTAGATGTTGTAGACTGTTCCTCTGGCGGTGCTGTATCATGGCAACAAATTCCTGTAGAGCCTGGGTACCAGGTACCTATAGCCGAAAGGGTTAAGAACGAAGCCCATATCCTCTCTGCTGCCGTGGGTCTTATAACCGAAGCCCAGCAGGCAGAGGCCATAGTTAAAGAAGGTAAAGCTGACTTGGTGTTTTTTGCCAGGGAATCGCTGCGAGACCCAAATCTGCCGCTGCGTTTTGCACATGAGCTGGGTGCCGAAACCATCTGGCCGACACAATATGAAAGGGCAAAATTCAGGAAGAAAAGTTAATCCGTATGCCACCCTCTCATTTGGAGAGAGCCGGGGTTGGGCTTATTTCTTTCACATTTTGGCTAAAAATTAAAGAGGCGGTGTGAAAGAAATGTATTAAAAAAGGATCAAAACAAAGTAACAGGCAAAGGTCGGGAATTTATTTTCAGGTTTCCGCAAGGCATTGTTCAGTAAACAGGTATTCTGTTTACAGTTAAAATAATTAGTAACTAATAACATCCTGCTTGCCCCTCCATGGAGGGGCGCGGGGAGAGCATCATGAAACAGGTAAAAACAGCATTATTATCATACGGCATGTCCGGCAAAATTTTTCACGCACCCTTTTTAACCCTGCATCCGGGATTTATATTAATGGGCGCGTGGGAGCGCAGTAAAGATTTGATACGGCAGGACTATCCTGATGTAAAACGCTACACCTCTTTAGAAGAAGTACTGGCCGATGATGTAGACCTGGTGGTAGTGAATACCCCGGTAGATACCCATTATGAATATGCTAAAAAAGTATTGGAAGCCGGAAAGCATGCCCTGGTAGAAAAGGCGTTTACTACCACAGCCGCCGAGGCAGAAGAATTGGATAGGCTGGCTAAAGAGAAAGGTGTAAAACTTACCGTATACCAAAACCGCCGTTGGGACAGCGACTTTAAAACTGTAAAGAAGATAGCGGACTCAGGAGTGCTGGGCGAAATTGTAGAGGCAGAGATACGGTTTGACCGTTATAACCCCAACCTGAGCCCGAAAGCATGGAAAGAGGGTGAAAATTTTGGGGCAGGTATTTTAAAAGACCTCGGCCCGCACATTATAGACCAGGCGCTTACCCTGTTTGGGTATCCTGATGCTGTGTTTGCAGACATCCGCACCGAGCGGGAGGGTTCTAAGGTAGATGATAACATTAACCTGTACCTCTATTATCCCGGTTTGCGCGTCCGGCTCCACTCCGGCTTTTTTAACCGGGAGCAGTTGCCGGGCTTTGTGCTACAAGGGCGCAAAGGCAGCTTTTTTAAAGACAGGGCAGATATTCAGGAAGATGTGCTTAAAACCGGCGCAAAACCAAACCTGGACAACTGGGGTGCGGAACCAGAAGAGAAGTCAGGTGTACTGCATACCGAAATTGATGGTGAAGTTGTACGTAAAACAATACCTACAGAAAAAGGAAATTACTACGGTATTTTTGATGGCGTATATAAAGCTATTACTGAAGATGCTGCGGAACCCGTTACGGCACAGGACGGCGTTAATATCATGAAGATTATAGATGCTGCGATTGCCAGCAGCGAACAAAAGAAAGTAATTGATTTATAACATGGAAATAGCCATAAGCATTTTAATAACTGTTATAGCCATACTGCATTTATACATTATGTGGTTTGAAATGTTTGCATGGCAAACCCGCGGGCCGAAAATTTTCCGGCAGTTTCCGGCAGATTTGTTTCCGAAAACCAAAGTATTGGCGGCTAACCAGGGCTTATATAACGGTTTTTTGGCAGCAGGCCTTTTATGGACATTCTTCATCAATGATGATGTCTGGCGGGTAAACATTTCGCTGTTCTTTTTAAGTTGCGTGGCAGTAGCCGGAATATATGGAGCACTAACAGCTTCTAAAAAAATATTTTTTGTGCAGGCGCTCCCTGCGCTTATAACCCTTGCGCTTATTGTTGCAACAATCAATTTTTAAACTTTTTATTATGGAGAAAAGGCAATTAGGCAGTTCAGACTTGCAGGTGTACCCCGTTTGTTTTGGGGGCAATGTTTTTGGCTGGACTATTGATGAGAAAACATCTTTTGAAATACTGGATGCCTTTATTGGCAAAGGTTTTAATTTTATTGATACCGCCGATGTATACTCGCGCTGGGCCGATGGTAATAACGGGGGCGAAAGTGAAACCATTATAGGCAAGTGGCTTAAAAAGTCGGACAGCCGGGATAAGGTGGTGCTTGCAACTAAGGTGGGCAGCGATATGGGCGAAGGAAAAACACTCAAAAAAGAATACATACTTAAAGCAGTTGAGGCCTCACTGAAAAGGCTACAGACGGATTATATAGACCTCTATCAAACCCATTTTGATGATAGCGATACCCCGGTAGAAGAAACGCTTGAAGCTTATCAGCAATTGGTAAAAGAAGGTAAAGTACGTTATATTGGTGCCAGTAATATGTCACCCGAACGGCTATTAGAGTCGCTGGAAACGGCGCGCGAGAAAGGCCTGCCGGAATACCAGACTATGCAGCCCCATTATAATTTATATGAGCGCAAAGCTTTTGAAGAAACACTGGAGCCTCTTTGCCTTGGTAACAACCTGGGTGTGATAACCTATTTTTCGCTGGAAAGCGGTTTCCTTACCGGTAAGTACCGCACTAAAGATGATTTATCTAAAAGTAAACGCGGTAGCAATATGGATAAGTATTTTAACGACCGTGGTTTTAAAATACTCGAAGCGCTGGATGAAGTAGCCGCCTCACTGGATACATCTCCCGCAACCGTAGCCCTGGCGTGGCTGATACACCGCCCAAGCATAACCGCCCCAATTGTAAGTGCCACCGGCCTGAAACAACTGGAGAGTATTTTTAATGCGCCCGATCTGCCTATAACCGAAGAACAACTGCGGTACCTTACACAGGAGAGTGCCTGGTAAGCAATAGTAATAATTCATTAATTAGATTATGGAGACACAGCACTATAATTTTCAGGATGACGGACACATACCTAATAGTGTTTTCCCGGCAGTGGTTTATAAAAAAGCTTTTTCTGGTGATAACCTGGCAGAAGTTATGGAGCGGCATTTTGCCGGAAATAACTGGACAAATAGTTGGCGCAATGGTGTATACCCCTACCACCACTACCATAGCATAACCCACGAAGTATTGGGAGTATATAGCGGCACTGCTGAATTGCAACTTGGCGGGGAAAAAGGTAAAAAAATAGCTGTGGCTCCCGGAGATGTTATGATACTTCCTGCGGGCACCGGGCATAAAAAGATTTCGGCCTCTGCCGATTTCGGTGTGGTAGGCGCTTATCCCAATGGAAGCGATTATGATATAATGAAAGGCGAACCCGGAGAGCGCCCCGCAGCAGACGAGCGTATTGCACGGGTACCGTTTCCTGAAAATGACCCGGTGCAGGGCAACCGTGGTGGCATTATAGAATTATGGAAATAAAGAATTATAAACAGGCAGCTATAGCTGCTTTTAATTTATGATATGAAAAAGCTACTTTACATGCTATTGTTTTTAGTCACTTTTATTGCATCGGCACAGGATCAAAAGCCTAAAGCATTAGGGCTGCAGCTTGAAAATTATGACTATCCGTTTGAGGTAAATACCATTATGCTTAACATACAGGGGCAACAGCTGGAAATGGCTTATATGGATGTAAACCCCCAAAAAACCAACGGCAAGGTAGTTATGCTGCTGCATGGCAAAAACTTTAACGGGGCATACTGGGAGCAAACCGCTAATGACCTAGCCAAAGAGGGGTACAGGGTTATCATACCCGACCAGATTGGCTTCGGAAAAAGTAGCAAGCCCACCAATATACAATACAGCTTTCAACTGCTGGCACAAACACCAAAGCTGTGCTGGATAAGCTCGGTATAAAAAAGCTTGCCGTACTGGGGCACAGTATGGGCGGCATGGTAGCCACACGTTTTGCACTGATGTACCCGGATATGGTTGAAAAACTTATTTTAGAAGACCCGATAGGTCTGGAAGACTGGAAACTATGGGTGCCTTACCAAAGTATAGATGACTGGTATGCACAGGAAATGAAACAGGATTATGAAAAAATAAAACAATACCAGCTTACTTTTTATTACGATAATAAATGGAAGCCGGAGTATGCGGAGTGGGTAAACCTGCTGGCAGGGTGGACTATAGAACCCAAAGTGCATGAAGTTATTGCCAAAAATGCGGCATTAACTTATGATATGATTTTTACCCAGCCCGTGTGTTATGAATTTCAGTACCTTAAAATGCCTACCCTGCTTATCATCGGGCAGCGCGACCGCACGGCATTAGGCAAGGCAAAAGCTCCGAAAGAGGTGCAGGAGGAGTTAGGAAATTACCCTAAGCTTGGTAAACTAACGGCTGAAAAAATTCCTGATGCAACCCTTGTAGAGCTGGATGATGTAGGCCACCTGCCCCATATTGAAGCTTATAACCGTTTTATTAAACCCCTTAAAGAGTTTCTGAAGAAGTAAATAGTTGTGTCGGCTTAAAAAATTAAGTGTTTACATCACAATTAAAGTAAGTATTCTATTTTTGTAGGTATGGATACCGAGATTAACTTATCGCGAAAGGTACGCAAACCCTTAAAAGCATACAGGCAAGCCAAAGAGGGCTACCTAAACCGGGTGCGCCTGGCTGTTTCAATGTTTTACTTTTCTATGGGGCTTACGTTTGCTACATGGGCCAGCCGCATACCCGATATACAGGAAGCCCTGCACCTGAGCAAAGGGGAACTGGGTACGGTATTGTTTTCCATACCCTGCGGGCAAATGCTTATGATGCCTTTTTCCGGCAAGCTGGTAGTAAAGTACGGTAGTAAAAACACCGTTTTTATGGGCATCCTTATGTATATTATTGCCATGGTTAGCCTTGGCCTGGCAACGCAGGTATGGCACCTTATGGTTTCACTTTTTTTCTTTGGTATTTTTAGCAACTTCACCAATATATCGGTAAACACACAAGGCATACTTGCCGAGAGTATTTTTCGCAGGCCTATAATGTCTTCTTTTCACGGCTCATGGAGCCTGGCTGGTTTCACTGGGGCCCTTATAGGACTTTTAATGGTAAACATAGGGCTTGCTCCAAAAATCCATTTTATTATAGTGGCAGTATTGCTGTATACCGTGATTTTTATCAATTTTCGGTTTTTGGTAAAAACAAGGCCACCAAAACCCAAAGCGGTAGCAGAAGGTGAAGTTAAAAAGAAACGTTTAATACCAAAGCTTAACCCTGCATTAATATGGCTTGGGGTTATAGGCTTTTGCAGCATGGTGAGCGAGGGTATTATGTTTGACTGGAGCGGCGTGTATTTTAAAGATGTGGTAAAAGCACCGGAATCGTTAGTGGTGCTGGGGTATACGTCATTTATGCTGATTATGGCGTTAGGCCGTTTTATTGGAGATGGTACCATTAAAAAATTTGGCCGTAAAAGGGTGATGCAAATTAGCGGCTGCCTAATTTCAATAGGGTTATATACGGCGGTTTTTTTACCGTATGTAATACCCGCTGCCCTGGCTTTTATGGTAGTAGGCCTTGGAGTGAGTACAATTGTGCCGAGCGTGTACAGCCTGGCGAGCAAGTTAGAAGGTATTGAACCCAGTATTGCCTTAACGGCAGTTAGTAGTGTAAGCTTTTTAGGCTTTATGATAGGCCCGCCCGTAATCGGCTATATTGCCGAAGCCTGGGGGCTGCAGTTTGCTTTTGCCTTTATAGGCATATTTGGTTTTGGTATTGCCCTGTTTGTAAAAAAAGTAGCTACAGAATAATTTAGGTTATTTCAGCTGTATGTGTATGTGATCATCATGGCGTACTGCCCTGCACCCATGGTACCTTATTTTTTCGTGCGTAAGCCCCATACGTTTTTTTAGATGGGGCTCTATAAACACTTTCCCAATATTATTTTCTTTAAGTATGATACGCATTAAATCGGCAGTGCCATTTTCAGAAAAATGTATGTCGCGGTTAATTCTCCCAAGGGTAAGGTACTTAGGAAAATCATACTGCCAGTAGCCCAGGTCACGGCATTCGGCAATCTGGTCATATTCCCCGGCCTTTGGCCCTTCAAAAACCCCGTAACCGCTTATTGAGGGTTTGCGGTTAGTAAGTGTATTATCCGGGTTTTCATAAATAAGCGATAAGTCGATTTTCCTGCCGTCATTATGGCTCAGGTGGGGCAGCAACGGAAACTTATTAATAAACGGAAAGTTGGCATCAAGGTGTACCAGTTTTATTCCGGCATGCTGCTTTTGCAATCCTGATGAAATTTCTTTTAAAACTGTATTAAGCTGCGGCCGTACATAGTTTCGGTTAGCGAGTTTATAAAATAAACATGGGGCCTTAATATATTCCGATTCATATACTTTTTCCCTTCCAAAAAGAGGCGCTGTATTAGGTACAATTACAAACGTACAAACAAGGTACAGGGCAATTAAAAGCCCCGCCTGTTTTAGATAATTATGTTTTTTTGCATTTCTGCAAACTAAAAGTGCAATCAAATAGATAATGCCGCCAATCTGGGTAATTACCGTTAAGAGTATAGAGAGTATAATGTGCAATGCTTTTTTCAACATTCTAATACGTTAGCGGATTAACATAAAAAACAGGAAAAGCATTATAACAGCTATTACTGCCACTGCCCGAAAGATATATAAGCCTGAATAAAGCATGTTATCCTGCCTGCTTAATTTGCGGCTTTTTTTAATGCCTAAAAGCAATGTAACAAACACCAATAATAAAAACACCAGCAGTAGTTTTTGGGCCATACTGCTATTGCTTTACAAACTTAATATCTTTAGTGCCTGTGCCTGTTTTTATCCGGGCTATATAACTGCCCGAGGCCCATTGGGAAATATCCCAAGAGGTTTCATTATTGGTTTCCAATACTTTTTGCCCCAATTCATTATAAAAAAGTGCGTGTTGTATAACCATACCCTGTGGTACAGCAAGGTTTATAGCCTGCAATGCCGGATTTGGATATAAAGTTACACCGTTTAGTAAGGTGCTGTCTGTACCCAAGGTAACAGTATTTTCGGCACAAATAATATCAAAATTATAGTTAACAAGCACTTCGCTATAATCAGAAAACGGCAGTGATATAGTAAACTGCTGGCCGTTAAATGTATTATCAACTATTGTTTCATATATATTGCCATTTGCAGAAGCAAACCGTAAAGACACCGGCATTTCAAAAAAACTAACCGAGGGATCAGACTGTGTCTGGTTTATGGTTACCAGCACATTACCAAACCCGTTATTAACAACAGTTATATTATAAGTAGGATACCCCTGGTTATATACCCAGTCGTTAAAAAATTCCTGTAAATCCATGCCCGATGTTTCCTCAAGATGTTGCTGCAGCTGGGGGGTTTTGGCATAGGCGTAGGCCAGTGCATCATCTGCAAGGTAATTTTTAAGCCCCTGAAAAAAAGCGGCATCACCAATTTTGTAGCGCAGCATGTGCAGTACCATAGCTCCTTTATTATAGGTAAGCCTGGTGTTAAAAATGCGACTCTCATCAAGGGTGTCGTTATCTGTAAGGTACACACTTCCATCCGGTTGAGATACTATATTGCTTATTTTACCGGCGCGCCAGGACCTGAATTCAAAATCGCCATCCTGGTCTTCCACCACAAGTCCGGAAAGGTAGGTGGCAAACCCTTCATTAAGCCAGATGTCTTTCCACGAGCCGCAGGTAATTTTATCGCCAAACCATTGGTGCGCCAGTTCATGTGCTACTATTTCTCGGCCAAAGCTCCCCATAAAAGAAACCGTGGTATGCTCCATACCGCCCCCGGCGCTCCATTGGGCATGCCCGTATTTCTCGTTACTAAAAGGGTACTGCTCAAAAACTTCCTCAAAAAAGCTCATAATGGCAGGGGTCTGGTCAAGTAACGGAATAATATCTGCTTCGTTTTCAGGATACAGGTAGTTCACAACAGGAAAAGTATTGGGTGCTGTACCGGCCTGTTGGGTATAGATATTATAGTTAGTAACAGCTATAGCTATAAGGTATGCCGGTATGGGGTAGTTATGCGTAAAATGGGTAGTGGTAGTGCCGTTACTATTATTGGTTTGAGACTGCTCTACACCGTTTGAAACACTTACATATTGAGAAGGTGCTGTAATGTATACATCTATACCCTCATCAATCTTATCATTTAAATCCTGTTTACAGGGCCACCACTCTTTAGCTCCATAGGGCTCAGATAATGTCCATAATATAGGGGTACCCGCGTGCTGGGAAGCCACAAAAGAATCTTGTATGAATGATGGTGCGCCCGAATAATTTACTGTTACAGTAGCTTCGGTACCCTGTTGTTGCACAGCAGGTAGGGTAATAACCAGTTCGTCATTATTGTTCTGGGTGAATGATAAAAAACTACCGTTTTGCGTAACAGAACTTACAGAAAGTGCATCATTAAGCTCAAACGTAATGGTTTGCATATTTTCTTTGGCAATATAGGTGGTGCTTATAGTTCCGCTAACAAACTGAACATTAGGGTCTACTGTAAAGTTCAGTACAACATGCGTCATATCATAATTGCCAGTATTCTCATTATTGGTAAAATTTTGCAGGTTAAAAGCGGCTTTCTGTTCCGCTTCCACTACTTGTTCAAAATCGGTTTGCTGGGCAAAAACAGAAACAACAGGTAGTATAAGCAAGAGCAATATCTTTTTCATCACATATTTTTTTCAAATATAATTATAAATAATAATAGCCTAATATAAAGTATTTTAATAAAAAAGGTCACTGGCTTAAAAAAAGCTAATTACTGGCATATCAATTGATAATATAATAATGATTAGAAAAATCTATCACTAACAAAAATCATTAAACTTTTATGAAAAAAATTACTCTGTTTATTTTGCTTGCAGTAGGAATGGCTGCAAATGCACAAAGCTTTTACAATTTTTCCGTACAACAGCAAGCGTATGCCGACCTACAGGGTGCTACCTCTGTTAATAATGGCGAGGTATGGGATGTGGACGATTTTGCTGAAATTGCCGTGCCTTTTTATTTTGAGGTAAACGGGCAGGAAGTAAACCGTTTTATTTTCAGCGACGATGTTTTTTTCCTTATAGGCGTTGGGGTTGATTTTGATGATGAAATAAGTAATGGCGAAGGTGTTTATGCCTTAGGTGTATCAACAGCATGGATACAGGACCGTGCTTATAGCACAGGCACCTCGGTATCTCCTATAGGCTATAAGCTTGAGGGTACTGAAGGCAACCATATACTAAAGCTTGAGGTTAAAAATGCAGGTTTGGAAATAGCAGCCGAGGAAGGTAATGAGGGGCAATATTACTTAAGTTTTCAGGTTTGGCTTTATGAAGCAGACCAGTCTATTGAATACCACTATGGCGCTAACAACATCACCGATCTTACTATAGCTGCAGAAGATGACTTTTTTGCAGGTTTAGGCGATTACGATAGTCTTGGCATTGTTTATGGCAATAGCACAAACCCTACCTATACCGAATATCCCCTGGAGGAAATACCCGAAGGCTTAACCCTTGATGCATATCCTGCCAATGGTACAGTTTACAGGTTTGGCCCAGATGAAACCGCAGGTTTGCCAGCCTTAACATCAAATAAAATAGCGGTATATCCCAATCCGGCAAGTAATGTGCTAAACCTTACGGCTGGCAATACTGTAATATCTGACTATGCAATTGTAGATACTACAGGTAAAACCATCAGCCAAAACAGGGTAACATCATCCGGAGAAATTCATATAAATGTGGAGAACCTTGCAAAAGGCATGTATTTTATAAATGTAAATGGCCAGTATATTAAGTTTGTAAAAAATTAATACTACACTTTAATTTTTTTAAGTGCAGCCTTATTAGCCAGCGGAGATATTAAAAAACAAATCCCTAAATTTGCCGTCATTATAAACATAAACGTTAACTATGTTACAGACAGCATTTATAAGGGAAAACCGCGAAAAAGTTATTGCAGCGTTGGGCAAGCGCAATATTGATGCCGCCCCGCTGGTTGATGAGGTAATTGCACTTGATGAAAAAAGGAGGTCAACCCAGGTAGAACTGGATACTACCTTAGCGGAATCCAACAAGCTGTCCGGTAGCATTGGCGAGCTTATGAAGTCGGGAAAGAAAGAAGAAGCTACTGCGCTTAGGGCCCAGACAGGAGACCTTAAAGAGAAAAGCAGGCAGCTTAAAGAAATCCTTG
Source organism: Flavobacterium rhizosphaerae (assembly GCF_046000445.1). Lineage (NCBI taxonomy): Bacteria > Pseudomonadati > Bacteroidota > Flavobacteriia > Flavobacteriales > Flavobacteriaceae > Flavobacterium > Flavobacterium rhizosphaerae. The sequence goes on from NZ_JBELPZ010000005.1 coordinate 145,052, forward strand.
AAGCAACTGAGGCTGAACTTTTACAGGCATTGTATAAACTGCCTAACACCCCGGCAGATAGCGTGCCTGCGGGTACATCGGCAGATGATAATGAAGAGGTATACCGCGAGGGCGATATACCGCAGCTTTTTGAAGGGGCATTGCCGCATTGGGAGCTTGCCAAAAAATATGACATCATAGATTTTGAGTTAGGCGTTAAAATTACCGGTGCCGGGTTTCCCGTTTACAAAGGCAAAGGTGCCAGGCTGCAACGTGCGCTTATTACGTATTTTTTAGATAAAAATACCCAAGCAGGCTATACCGAAATGCAGGTGCCACACCTTGTTAATGAGGCATCGGGTTATGGCACAGGGCAGCTGCCCGATAAAGAAGGGCAGATGTACCATGTAGGTATAGATGACCTTTACCTGATACCCACCGCTGAGGTGCCCGTTACCAATCTGTTGCGCGATGTTATTATAGAGGAGCGCGACCTCCCTATTCAATATACCGGCTATACACCGTGTTTTCGCCGCGAGGCAGGCTCATACGGCGCTCATGTAAGAGGGCTAAACCGACTGCATCAGTTTGATAAGGTAGAAATTGTACGGGTAGAAAAACCCGAAAACAGCTATGCTGCGCTGGAGGGTATGGTTGAGCATGTAAAAACATTATTGCAGGAGCTTGGGCTTCCGTATCGTATTTTGCGCCTATGTGGTGGCGATACGGGCTTTACTTCGGCTTTAACATACGATTTTGAGGTGTTTTCTACCGCGCAGGACCGCTGGCTGGAAATAAGTTCGGTATCAAATTTTGAAACCTTTCAGGCCAACAGGCTTAAACTGCGCTACCGCGATAAAGAAGGTAAAAACCAGTTGGCACATACATTAAACGGCAGCTCACTGGCATTGCCGCGGGTACTGGCCGGGATACTGGAAAATTACCAGACTCCAGAAGGTATAGTAATACCCGAAGTGTTGAGGCCGTATACCGGTTTTGATAGTATCAGTTAATAACAATATTATTTTATATTGAAACCTGCCTCATGGCAGGTTTTTTTATACCTTGCAGTTATGAAAAAGATTTTCCTATATATATTTTTCCTCTTAGCAGTTACTGCCTTTGCGCAGAACGAACAGCTTGCCCTTAATTATTTTGAAAAGGGTGAGTTTGAAAAAGCCGCAGTAATTTATAAAGAGCTGGAGCAAAAACAGCCCTATAATTTTTTTTATGCCCAGCGCCTTGCCGCCTGCTACCAGCAATTGCAGGAGTATGACAAAGCCACGGCACTGCTGAGTGAAAAGCTTGAAAAAACAAAACAGCCATTGCTTTTGGTAGAGTTGGGTTATAACTACCAGTTGCAGGACAATATGGCTAGTGCACAAAAATATTATGATCAGGCTATAGATGCTATAACCCAAAACCCTTCGGCAGTATATGGCGTTGCCGATGCTTTTGAGAAAAAAGTGTTGGTAGACCAGGCTCTTAAAGCATATAAAACAGCTACGGCCATTAACCCCAACATGAATTTTGATTACCAGATGGCGCTGTTAGAAGGCCAGCTTGGGCATATGGATTTAATGACGGAACGCCTGCTGGACTATGCTTATAACAACCAGCGTAACCTTATAGTGGTACAGCACCAGCTAACCCGTTTTATGGAAGAAGAAACTGATGGCAGTAATTTTAACGACCTGCTGCGGAAAGCCCTGTTGGTTAAAGCACAAAAAAATCAGGATATTTTCTGGAACCAGTTTTTGAGCTGGTTTTTTGTACAGCAAAAAGATTATAATAAAGCATTTGTTCAGGAAAAGGCCATTTACCGCCGTGACCCCAATATGTTTATGAATATTGTGAGCCTTGGTAAAATTGCACTCGAAGAAAATGAAAAAGATACCGCAAGGGAAATTTACAGCTATATACTTGAAAATACTACTGACCAGCAACTGCTGGCAGAGGCGCATTATAACCTGCTTAACCTTGATATTGAAGCTGCTACCGAAAAAGATTATGAAGGTATAAAACAGCGTATTGATGCTCTTTTGGCGGACTTTGGCATAACGCCATACTCACTGGACCTGCAACTCATAAAAGCAAAATTCCAGGCCTTTTACCTTAAAGATACCCAAGCTGCCACAGCTACCCTAAACAGGGCGTTAGAGCTGCAATTAAACAAATATCAGCAAGCAAAGGTAAAAATGGAATTATCTGATGTGTTATTGCTGGACAGCAAATTTAACCAGGCTATTATATATTATGCCCAGATAGAGGAAGACCTTAAAAATGATGCTGTAGGCCACGAAGCCAGTCTTAAAATGGCACGGGCCAGTTACTTTAAAGGTGATTTTGACTGGGCACAAAAACAGCTTAAAGTTTTAAAATCCTCTTCATCGCAACTTATAGCCAATGATGCGCTGGAACTTTTTTTACTTATTACCGATAATACAGTAGAAGACAGCACACAGGTAGCGCTCAAAAAGTTTGCAAAAGCAGACTTTTTACTGTACCAGAATAAAAAAGCCGAAGCGCTGGCAAGTTTTAAGCAATTGTTGGACAGTACCCAAACCGAAAGTATTAAAGATGTTACCCTGTTGCGTATGGGTCGTATTTATGAAGGTCAGGGTAAATATGATTTTGCATTGCAACAATACAAACAGATTATTGATAATTTTACTGACGGTATTTATATAGATGAAGCCCTGTTTTTTTCGGCAGAAATTTATAACAAACAGCTACACCAGCCCGAAGAAGCAAAACCACTGTATGAAAAATTACTTTTTGGGCACGAAGACAGTATTTACTTTATTGAAGCACGTAAACAGTTCAGGCTGTTGCGTGGCGATGCGGTAAACAGTTAAGTAATATTATACTCCTTAAATTTTACCACAAAATTAGCGGCCAAAATAGTATGGGTGCTGTATATTTGCGAAATATTTTATTCGGTTTTTTCATATAAGCAAATAAACAATAACAATTTCACAAAAATGATAATATATAACATAACCAGTAGTGTAGAAAAAAGTATACATGATGAATGGATGAACTGGATGCTGGAAGACCATATACCCAAAGTTATGGAAACCGGTAAATTTTATGAAATACGCATTATAAAAGTACGCGGAGACGAAGCCCATGGCGATACTACCTATTCCATACAATATATGTTAGAAAACCAGGAGCAGCTTAATGATTATTATAAAAACTATGCCCCGGCGCTTCGCAACCATGTAAAAGAAAAGTTTGGGCAAAAAGTATTACAATTCCGCACCGAGCTGGAAATTGTAAAGGTAGTTAAACCCGTTTAATAAATTGTGCCCGGGGCCTTTAGGTGCGGGCCTTTACAATATGTTATGGATAAAGTAAAAGCCAAAAAGCACCTGGGTCAGCATTTTTTAAATGATGAAGGCATAGCAAAAAAAATAGCCGATACCCTCTCTTTGCAGGGATATGGCAAAGTGCTGGAAATTGGCCCCGGAATGGGAGTGCTCACCAAATACCTGCTGGAAAAACCCACAGAGGTTTTTGTTATTGAAATAGATACCGAATCGGTTGATTATCTTTCGGCGTATTATTTGCAACTTAGCGGCAAAATAATATCAGAAGATTTTTTAAGATATGATATTTCACGTTCGTTAGGCGACAGCCCTTTTGCCATTATAGGCAATTTTCCGTATAACATATCCTCACAAATTGTTTTCCGTGCGCTGGAAATGCGCGACAGGATACCGGAATTTGCAGGGATGTTTCAAAAAGAAGTAGCAGAGCGCATTTGCGAAAAAAAAGGCAGTAAAACCTATGGTATACTCTCGGTACTGGTACAGGCCTTTTACACTGCCGAATACCTGTTTACAGTTGGCGAACATGTGTTTACGCCGCCGCCAAAAGTAAAATCGGGCGTGTTGCGTTTAACCCGTAAAGAAAATTATCAGCTTCCGGTAAACGAAAAATTGTTTTTCAACGTAGTAAAAACAGCCTTTAACCAACGCAGGAAAACACTCCGTAACAGTTTAAAAACATTTGGGCTGTCGGATAATTTAAAGGAAGATAGTATCTTTGGCCTGCGTCCGGAACAGCTTTCGGTAGAGCAGTTTATAGCACTTACCCAAAAAATAGCCGCCGATGGAATTTAAAATCAGCAGGGAGTTAATAGCCCAGATTGAGCAATATGTAGAAGAAAACCGCGAGCAGGATCTTAAGGAGCTGCTGCGCGATATGCACTATGCCGATATTGCCGAAATAATGTGGGAGCTTGACGATGCTGATTCCATCTACATTTTTCATATACTCGATAGTGAAAAAACAGCGGAAATACTTCTGGAACTCCATGAAGAAGTTAGGGAAAAGATATTAAAAGAACTTTCGCCCAAAGAAATTGCCGAAGAGCTTGATGAGCTTAGCACCGATGATGCAGCCGATATTATTGCCGAACTTCCCGAAGAACGCCAGGAAGAGGTAATCAGCGAGCTGCTTGATGTTGAGCATGCCAAGGATATTGTAGACCTTTTGCGGTATGATGAAGATACTGCGGGTGGTTTAATGGGTAAGGAGCTTGTAAAAGTAAATGAAAACTGGAGTGTGCTAACATGTGTGAAAGAAATGCGCGTGCAGGCAGAAAACGTACAACGAGTGCACTCTATATATGTAGTAGATGACGAAAACAGGTTAAAAGGCAGGTTATCCTTAAAAGATTTGCTTACCACCTCCACCAAAACACATATACGCGATGTTTATATACCCAAGGTAGATTTTGTGCGTGTTAATACACAAAGTGTAGAGGTAGCGCGCATCATGCAGAAATATGACCTTGAAGCCATACCCGTTGTAGATGAGCTGGGCAGGCTTGTAGGCCGTATTACCATTGATGACATTGTAGATGTAATTAAAGAAGAAGCCGAACGTGATTACCAGATGGCAGCGGGTATCTCGCAGGATGTAGAGGCAGATGACAGTATACTAAACCTTACCCGTGCACGGTTGCCCTGGCTGGTGCTTGCGCTTTTAGGCGGGTTTGTAAGTGTAAGGCTGCTTAATGGCTTTAGTAACGCTATGAACGATCATAAAGAACTGTTTTTCTTTACCCCGCTAATTGCGGCTATGGCTGGTAACGTAGGCGTACAATCATCGGCAATTATAGTGCAGGGCCTTGCCAATAACAGCCTCAGCGGCTCACTTTGGGCCCGTTTGGTAAAAGAAGTATCGCTCAGCCTGCTTAACAGTTCCATACTTGCCCTGATACTTATAGCCGGAAGCCATTTTATATTAGGCATGGGCTACGATGTTGGGCTTACAGTAAGTGTTTCACTTATAACGGTAATAATTATTGCATCGCTCATTGGTACATTTGTGCCTATTTTGCTCAACCGGTTTAAAATTGACCCGGCACTTGCCACCGGACCTTTTATCACTACCAGTAATGATATCTTCGGGTTGCTTATTTACTTTAGCATTGCCAAAGTTATCCTCGGGTTTTAAGTGAATAAAACTATTACCATGAACCCACAACCCGAAACTATAAAAATACTTCACCTCGATACTAATCATCCTATACTTTGGCAAATGCTGGAGCAGGCCGGTTTTACCAATGAAGCCGATTATACTTCAACAAAGGAACAAGTTGAGGACAAAATCCAGCAGTATGACGGCATAGTAATACGCAGCCGTTTTAAAATAGACAGGCAATTTCTGGATAAAGCCTCCAACCTCAAATTTATAGCCCGGGTTGGGGCAGGGCTGGAGAGTATTGACTGCGATTATGCCGAAAGCAAAAAAATCCATTTAATTGCTGCACCAGAGGGCAACCGCAATGCTGTGGGTGAACAGGCATTGGGCATGTTGTTATCGTTATTCAATAACCTCAATAAAGCCGATGCAGAGGTGCGTGCCGGGCAGTGGCTTCGCGAAGCCAACCGCGGGCATGAGCTTGACGGCAAAACGGTAGGCATAATAGGGTATGGCAATATGGGTAAAAGTTTTGCCAAAAAACTGCGTGGTTTTGATGTTGATGTTTTGTGTTATGACATTAAACCCGGTGTGGCCGATGAAAATGCCCGGCAGGTAACTCTTAAAGAATTACAGCAAAAAGCTGATGTACTTAGCCTGCATACCCCCTGGACACCCGCAACCGATAAATTGGTTGATACGGCTTTTATAAATGCTTTTGCAAAGCCCTTTTGGCTCATAAATACTGCAAGGGGCAAAAGTGTGGTAACAGCCAGCCTGGCAGACGCTTTAAAGTCAGGTAAAATTTTGGGCGCGGCGCTTGATGTACTGGAATATGAAAAATCATCTTTTGAAACCCTTTTTGCCGAAGGGGGCATACCTGAGGCCTTTCAATACCTGCTTACTACACAAAAGGTATTGCTTACCCCGCATATAGCCGGCTGGACATTTGAGAGTCACGAGCGGCTGGCACAGGTTATCGCAGATAAAATAAAAGCATTATTTTTAGCGAAGTAAAGCAAAAATATATATTTTTAACATTATTAAAATATGGAGTAGCCGAAAATCCGTAAGAGTAGGATAACCAAAAACAAAAACCAATTTATGATTCAATGGTACTTAAAAGTAGTTAGGGATAACTACGCAAATTTTTCTGGACGTGCCCGCCGTAGCGAGTACTGGTATTTTGTACTTTGCCAGATTATTATTTTCATCTTCCTGCTTATTATGACGTTTGTAATAGCAGAGTTTTTTTATTTGTATTTACTTTATGCTTTAGCAACATTTGTACCCACTCTAGCAGTTGCAGTGCGCAGGCTGCATGATGTCGGTAAAAGCGGGTGGTTTTACCTTCTGTCTCTTGTACCTATTGCTAATATATATATATTAATTTTGTATTGTACTGATGGTGACAATGGCCCGAATGAATACGGCCCAGATCCTAAAAATGCATATAATGAATTTGATGAAATAGGAAACGATAATACAATGTAAACAAAAATCCCCGCCATATTACAGGCGGGGATTTTTTTATATATCTCCTTTTTCGGTGAGTTTTCGTTCCAGTTCTGCCTGAAATTCCTCCATTACCGGCTTTACGGTGCTTTCCGGCAAATCGGCAATGCGTATATACATTAAACCGTCAACCGAGTTATTAAATAGAGGGTCTACATTAAAAGCAATAACACGCGCATTTTGCTTAATGTATTTTTTTATAAGTACCGGCAGGCGCAGGTTGCCCGGCTCTACCTCTTCAATTATTTTGTCAAACTTGTTCAGGTCGGCTTCGGTTTCGTTAAAAACAAAATCTTTATCGCCGTCTTTAAGCTTTACCTTATATTCCTTCTTGGGGTGCACATATTGCGCCACATAAGGGTCATAATAATGCGATTTCATAAACTCAATCATCAGCGATTTAGAAAATTCGCTAAACTGGTTGCTAATACTCACCCCGCCAATAAGGTACTTGTGCTCCGGGTAATGCAGTGTAGTATGCACTATACCTTTCCAAAGCAGGAAAAGCGGCATAGGCTTTTGCTGGTATTGCCTGATGATGAATGCCCGCCCCATTTCAATAGACTTGCTCATCATATCATACAACTCAGGCTCAAACCTAAACAGGTCATGCAGGTAAAAGCCGCGTATTCCGTATTTTTTATAAATTTCAGTCCCCAGCCCCATCCGGTAAGCGCCGGCTATTTGCTTGGTATCTTCATCCCATAAAAACATGTGGTGGTAATACTGGTCATACTGGTCCAGGTCTAACGATTCGTTTGTGCCTTCGCCCACCTCCCTAAAGGTAATTTCCCTCAGGCGGCCTATTTCATGTAAAATATTAGGTATATTATCTGCCGATACAAAGAAAACCTCATAATTTTTGCTTTGCAGCAGGCGAAAATCCGCCTTACGGAGGTCATTTATCTCAGCAAGAATTTTATCATGGTTTGCAGGAACCGCTATTTGTTTAGGCTCTTTATGATTAAGCTTAAGATTTAGGTTAGCGGTATCAATAAATTTTGTGCCTTTATTAAAAGGGTTTGCCAGCATATAGGTTTTTCGCCTTAAAAAGTCGGAATAGGTTTCTATATCCTGGTATTCGGCCTGCTCGGCAACAGAAATAGGTTTTCCAATCCGCACCTTTATAACCCGTTTCTTCTGTGTAAGCAGTTCACTTGGCAGTTTAGCGGTACGCAGGGTTTCGCTTATCTGGCTTAGCAGGTAAAAAAGCCTGCTGTTTTTAGCATGAAAATATATGGGCACAACCGGCACATTGGCCTTTTTAATAAACTTTATGGCGCTTTCTTCCCAGGGGCGGTCAATAATAAGCTTGCCGTCTTTATAGGTTGATACTTCCCCGGCAGGGAAAATGCCCAGGGGTTTGCCTTCGTCAAGGTGGCGCAGGGCATCTTTTATACCCGAAACGCTTGACTTCGCGTCTTTATGCGTTTCGAATGGGTTTACAGGCATTATATAGGGCTTTAGGGGCTCTATACGGTGCAGTAAAAAATTTGCTATTATCCTGAAATCAGGTTCACGTTCGTTAAGCAGTTTAAGTAGCAAAATACCGTCTATACCGCCCAGAGGGTGGTTAGAAACCGTGATATAAGGGCCTTCTTTAGGCAACCTTTTAAAGTCTTCTTCCGGTATTTCAAATTTTATTTTAAACTCGTCAAGCAGCGCATTAAGAAAATTAATTCCCTCAAGGTGCTTATTGCGGTCGTATATTTTATTAAGCGTATAAATTTTCAGGGCCTTCATCAGTAACCATCCTGAAAAAGTACCTAAAAATCCATATTTGTCTGTTTTTATTGCTTTTGCAACCTCTTTTGGGGTAACTAAACTCATTAAATCTTCTTGTTACAAGCGATAACAAATATAGCAATAATACTTAAACAGATGCCTAAAACCTTTTTTATAGCTGCCAGGGCATGGGTTACAACCACTTAATGTACTAATTTTTATAATTTATAATGGGCAGGGGTAAAAAAATCAATTTTAGTATTTTTACAGCCTAAACAAACGTAAATGAAAATTATTTCTTACAATGTAAACGGTATACGTGCTGCATTTAACAAGGGATTTATGGATTGGCTGCAACAGGCCGACCCTGATATTATTTGCCTGCAGGAAACCAAAGCCGTACAGGATCAGGTAGAGGTTGCATTGATTGAACAGGCCGGTTACCCATACCACTACTGGTTTTCGGCACAAAAAAAGGGGTATAGTGGGGTGGCAATATTCAGCAAGCATAAGCCTTTAAATATAGTATACGGAACAGGTATAGAGCACATGGATATGGAAGGCAGAAATATTAGGCTCGATTTTGATACTTTTAGTGTTATGAGCCTGTATTTGCCTAGCGGCACCAATATAGACCGCCTGGGGCACAAGTTTAAATACATGGACGATTTTCAGGAATATATTAATGAGCTGAAAAAGGAAATACCCAATCTTGTTATTTGCGGGGATTATAATATTTGCCATGAAGCTATAGATATTCATGACCCGGTGCGCAATGCTAAGGTATCGGGCTTTTTACCCGAAGAGCGTGCCTGGCTTGACGGATTTATAAAAAGCGGTTTTGTAGATACTTTCAGGCACTTTAATAAAGACCCGCACCACTACAGCTGGTGGAGCTACCGCGCCAATGCCCGTAACAATAATAAGGGCTGGCGTATAGACTATGCCATGGTTAGCGAACCCATGCGCAACCGCCTTACCCGCTCGGTTATACTGCCAGAGGCGCGGCATAGCGACCATTGCCCTATACTGGTAGAATTTAGTTAAAAAAGGCAAGGTTATTGAGATGCTTTTACATCAATAAAACACATACAAATTATGATTAAAAAAATTTCTGCGGGGCTATTGGCCTTAACACTCACAACAGGCTGCGTCAGCAAGAAAGTGTATAATGACCTTGAAGACAAATATGCAGGGCTTAAAAAAGAAAACCGTGAGATGGCAGATGAAAACTCGGCCTTATCAAAACAAAAAAATGAACTCGATTTAAAAGCCAAAGACCTGGAGTCGCAGCTTGAAAAACTTAAAGCAGAGCGCGATAAGCTGGCTACGGAGTATACGGCTACAAAAAACAGCCTTGATAATTTAAAGGCTTCTTATAATGCGCTTGAAAAAGACAGTAATGCGGCGCTTGATGCCAACGTTAAAAAAAACAGGGAATTACTGGCGCAGCTTGAGGCTAAAGAAAAAGCCCTGGCTGCAGAACAGGAAAGGCTGGATAAGCTTAAAACCGAATTACAGGACCGTTCACACCGCGTTGATGAGCTTGAAGGCATGATTAATGCACAACAACAGGGCATGCAGGCGCTAAAAGATAAACTGAGCCGTGCACTTAATGCGTTTGAAGGTAAAGGGCTTACTGTTGAAAATAAAAATGGTAAGGTATATGTATCTATGGAGAACAAATTATTATTTGACTCCGGTAGCTGGGTAGTAGGAACCGAAGGCCGCAGGGCTGTGGTTGAGGTAGCTAAAGTACTTGCCGAAAACCCGGATATTTCTGTATTGATAGAAGGCCATACCGATAATGTGCCTTATAACGGTAGCGGCCAGATAAACAATAACTGGGATCTTAGCACCAAGCGTGCCACGGCTATTGTAAATATCATTAGGGAAAATAAAGGGGTTGACCCCAAAAACCTAACGGCAGCAGGCAGAGGAGAATTTGCCCCGGTTGCAGGTAATGATACTGCCGAAGGCCGCTCTAAAAACAGGCGTATTGAAATTATACTTACACCAAAACTGGATGAAATTTCTAAATTGCTGAACGAGCTTTAGAGAGGTCGAAAAGCTAATAGTATATAAGCCGCACATTGTTGCGGCTTTTTTTATGCATAATATTTAAAAGAAAGCTTAAAAAACAAAATATAAGGAGGTTGTATAAGTGAAAGGTTGTAAAATTCAAAAAAATAATCGTAATTCGCTTTCTTGTATAAACACAACAATATTCTTGAAAACATGAAAAAAGCATTACTGTTTTTTATCACATCCATTACGCTTTTCGGCCACGCCCAAAATCAATTTTGGCAAAAAATAAGCGAAAAAGATATAGTAGCTTTAGAGAAAAATCCACGCGATTCACATCCTGAGTCGTACACACTTTTTAAGTTAGACCTTACTGCAATAAAAACAGCCCTTGCTCAGGCGCCTGTGCGCAACAGCGGGACAGAATCTGCCGTAGTATTGCAATTTCCTGATGGCGATGGCAACATGCTGCATTTCCGAATCTATAATGCACCGGTAATTCACAAAGACCTTGCAGCAAAATATCCTGGTACAAATTCATATATAGGTCAGTGTATAGAACATCCATCCACTATAATACGTTTTAGTGTTACGCTTTTTGGCCTGCATACCATGGCCTTAAGCCCAGGTGATGGGACCTGGTATATAGACCCTTATACCAAAGATGCTAATTATTATATGGTATACAAAAGAAAAGGGCTGCAAACACCAAAAACATTTACCTGCCTTACACAAAACAATATTTCTGCCGAAAGGACACTGCCTTCGGCGGCTAAAGATTTTACCACAATGGATGCCGGAAATTTCCGCATATACAGGCTGGCCATTGTTACCACAGTAGAATATTCAGCTTTTCATATTGCCGAAGCCGGGTTACAGTCTGGCACGCTGGCACAAAAAAAAGCTGCTGTAATTGCTGCTATAGCCGTAACCGTAACACGTGTTAACAGCATGTTTGAAAGAGATCTCTCTGTAAGCCTGGAGTTGATTGCAAATAATGATGAAATTGTTTTTATTAATAATGATGAGCTTACCAATAATGATGCAGGAGCCTTATTAAATGAAGGAAATGCCATAATGTATGATGTGATTGGCGCAGATAATTTTGACATGGGCCATAGTTTTGGCACTGCCGGTGGCGGTTTGGCTGCCGGGGCACCTTGTTCTGATTTTAAAGGGGGTGCTATGACGGGAATAGGCTCACCCGTTGGCGACCCGTTTGATATTGATTATGTTTCGCACGAAATGGGGCACCAGTTTGGGGCACCGCATACCTTTAATGCAGAGTGCGGTGGCAATCGTGCAGATGATTCGGTTTTTGAGCCGGGCGGTGGCACCACCATTATGGCTTATGCCGGGGTGTGCGACCCTGTTATACAATGGAGCTCTGATGCACAGTTTCATGCCAAAAGTATTGAGAGTATGCGCTATCGTATTAATGGCGAAAGCAACTGCGTGGCACTAATTGCTACAGGCAACACACCACCGGTAGCCAATGCCGGTAGTGATTATGTTATACCCATAGGTACGGCATTTATATTAGAAGGTACAGCTACCGATGCTGATGGCGATGCACTTACCTACGATTGGGAGCAGATAAATAACGAAATAAGCGTGCAACCCCCGGTGCCCAACGCTACTGTTGGGCCAAATTTTCGCTCACTGCCTATATCTGAATCGCCCAACCGTTTTATGCCGCGTATAGAAGAGGTATTAAACAATAACCTCTTTCCAACGTGGGAGGTAATACCAACCGTAAGCCGTGAGCTTGATTTTGCTTTTACCGTACGCGATAATAATATAAACGGTGGAGAGTCAACTACTGATTATATGCATATAGATGTTGCCGGTGGTGCAGGGCCATTTGTGGTAACCTCACCCAATACAGCAGTTAGCTGGCAGGCAGCTACCAATAAAAATATAACCTGGAATATTGCCGGTACTACTAGTAATGGCGTTAATACCCCTTATGTAGATATTTTTCTGTCTACCGATGGTGGTTATACCTACCCGGTAGTGTTGGCTACTATGGTGCCTAATGATGGTAGCGAAACTGTTTTAATACCTAATGTGCAGGGTACTTCACGCGTTATGGTGCGTGGCCACAACAATATATTTTATGATATTTCAAACACCAATTTTACGATTTCAAGTGCCGGGTCAACCTTTGTTGCTACTGTAAACGGTGCACAAAATAAAGCGGTTTGTAAAGGTAACGCAGTAACATATGCTGTTAATTATGAACATATTAATGGCTTTAACGGAATTACAACTCTGTCTGCTTCAGGATTGCCTGAAGGGGCGGTTGCAAGTTTTTCACCTTCACAAATCTCGGCAAATGGCACGGTACAGGTAACTATAACAACTTCACCAACTACTGCTCCGGGTTTATATGCCGTACCTGTAACTATGACATCTGGCGACATAACTAAAACAATAACAGTATATGTTAATTTGTTAGATTCAGCATTTGAAACAGTGGCGTTGCTATCGCCAGAAAATGATGCTGAAACACTACCAACAACGTTTCCTCTGGAATGGGAAAGCCAGGTAAATGCATCATATTATGTAGTTGAAGTGGCTACTGATGCTGCTTTTGAAAATATTATTTTTGACACTGTTACAGTAGAAAATACAACTCAGGTTTCCGGGCTTTTGGAAGAAACCCAGTACTATTGGAGGGTTATGCCCGCTAACGATGGCTGTGAAGGAAGTTATAGCGCTTATTATAGTTTTATAACAGGAGCCCCATTTTGTAATGTATATGTTGCTGATGATGTGCCGGTAGGCATTCCGTTTGACGATGTAAGTACAGTTAGCTCATTACTGGGGGTAGCAGATGATTTTATTATCTCAGCAGTTGAGGTTTCGTTGGATATCAGCCACACCTGGATAGGAGATGTAACCGTAACTCTTATAAGCCCGGCAGGTACAGAAGTAGTATTATTTAATAACCAGTGCGGCGACCAGGATAATGTTCTGGCTACTTTTTCTGATGAGGGTGGCGTTCTTTCATGTGGGGGTACCCCGGCAATAACAGGTATCCTTTCGCCAAATACACCATTTAGTCAATTAAACGGAGAAAACTCAGGCGGTTTGTGGAGGCTGGAGATAAGTGATAATGAACCCTGGGATGGCGGCTCATTAAATAATTGGAGCATTGCCCTTTGTGGCCAGGCACCGGCTAACCTTGGTATCAGTGCTCCTGACGCTATGTTTGATTTTGTTGTTTATCCTAATCCCAACAGCGGTAATTTTTCGGTAAGGTTTACTTCACAAACCGATAGTGCTGCCATAAAGGTATATGATATCCGTGGCAGGCTTATTTATACCAAACAGGCTGTAGCAAATGGTACTGTTTTTAATGAAGACATAAAACTTGATGCAGAAGCAGGCGTTTACCTTGTAAATGTAGAAAGTGGCGGCAGGGTTTCGTCTAAAAAAATAATACTAAACTAAAAAAGGCCTTCGGGCCTTTTTTAATTTAAAATGTGCTGTTTCCCAAATTAAAGAAGAACTCATCAAAATCCAGTGAATCTTTGCTAAAAGATGTGTCCTCTTTAATATTCATGTTGGTACGTGCCCGCCCAGAAACATATACCTGCCCGTTTTGGGCTATGGTATCAACCGGGGTTATCAGCCCGCGCCTCAGCATAATATCTTTAATATAGTTATCGTGTTTAACAGCGTACTCTTTTAGCTGGCCCTGCCCGTTAAAACGCCAGGCAAATTTTTTAGGGCTGGGCACTATACTGGCAAGGTAAACGCTTTCATCAAGCGATAGCTGTGAGGGGTGTTTGTCAAAATAAAAATCAGAAGCTTCGCCAATACCGTATACATCCGGCCCCCACTCAATAACATTCAGGTAAACTTCAAACATGCGTGCCTTAGAGGCAATGCGGTTATTTTCGAGTATATAAACCAAAAGTATTTCTTCCAGTTTGCGTGATAGTGTTTTTTCACGTGTCAGGAAAACATTTTTTACCAGCTGCATACTTATAGTACTGGCCCCGCGGGCAAAACGTTTTGTTTTTATATTTTTAATGATGGATTGGCGAAATGCTTCGGGTATAAAGCCCATATGGCGGAAAAAAGAAGGGTCTTCGCTGGTAAGCACTGCATTACGCAAAAAAGGTGAAATTTCATCTAAAGGGGTAAAATAAGGATTTGAAGGCCCTACCACCACAGGTCTTTGTAACCTGTCATTATCTATGGCGCGGTAGGTAAATGCTGTATTTAATTTAGAAAGGTTAGCCTCGCCGTACTTAATAACCTTAAGGCCTTCTTTTGTCAGGCTGCTTTCAAAAACAAGTCCGTCCGGGTTGCTTTTATTATATAAAAAATCAAGGTCATAGCTAAAATTGCCTTCGGCCACCATGCCCTCAAAATTAGTAAACAGCCCTCTAGGTAGAGATACAATAAAATCCTGCGCACGCATTTTGGGTATATGCGCCTTCATGGCATATATGGTATCATTGGTAATGCTGTATTGTGCATAGGGGATAAAGCGTATTTTGTTTAGCTGTATTACAGAGGTGCTGTCCAGCCTAATAAAATCATCACCAAACAACATATGATATTCAAAACGGGCGCTGTCTATAACCACATCCTTTTTTGCAATTTTAGGATGGTTAACCATAAAGTTTTTTATAGAGGCAGCACCATCGGCATACAGTTCACCACCCTGCATGGCAACATTGGTAACGTTTAACCTTATGGCATCAAACCCCGATTTTAAATTAAAACGCTTGTTAATATAGGGTACCATAATACGCGATGTATCTGCGCTGTGAAACTCAAGATCGGCTTTTATATTGCGGGGGTCGGCAAAGCCCTCAACTGTCCAGTTTTGCGAAAGGCTGTCCTGTTTTACAGTAATATCAGACTGTAACTCGTTATTAGCCAGTTTCATTTGTCGCAGGTTAAGGTTTAATGCCTGCCCTTTATCATTTACACGCAACTCAAGGTTTTCCAGCTCCATATCGGTAGGGATAAGGTTTAAAGCCCGGTTTAAAAGCCTGTAAGCCCGTTCTGCATAACCCGATTTTTTGTCTTCAGTATCTTCAACCGTTTTTTCAGGGTTATTATTTTTAATAAACCTGCGGAAGTTCCACCCTTTTTTATTGTTTATAAGCTGTATGTAGCCATCTTTCATTAATAAAGTGCCTAATTGCACATCGCCAACCAGTATTTTAGAAAGGTTTATACTGGTTTTAAGTTCTTTTACCGATATAAGGGTGTCAGCATTTTTGGGAACCACGCTGATGCCGTGCATTTCTATATCTGAAAAACCTGAAAACCGGGCCGAGGCAACCGTAAATGTACTGTTATAATCGCGTTGCATTTTATCAGAAACTTTTGCAATTGCCTTTTCAAGTGCCATGTTCCTGAATGCAAAAAAGCCTGCAAACCCCAATGCTATCAGCACTGTAATGATTATAAGAATACGGATTGATATTTTTTTAATTCTTGATTTTTGCATGTGTTAACCAAACAGCTGTCCGGCCACATCTTCTATACGTGCCACCAGCTTTATATCTATTAAATTGTTTTTAAGCGAAATTTTATTGTACTTGCTTACAAAAATAGTTGAAAACCCAAGCTTTTCAGCTTCTAATATGCGCTGCTCTACCCGGTTTACGGGGCGCACCTCGCCAGATAGGCCAATTTCTCCTGCAAAACAACAACCTTTATCTACAGGTATATCTTCGTTTGATGATAAAATAGCCGCAACTACTGCCAGGTCAATAGCGGGGTCATCTACATTAATGCCCCCTGTAATATTAAGGAAAACATCTTTGGCGCCAAGCCGAAAACCTGCCCGTTTTTCTAATACTGCTAAAATCATATTTAGCCTTTTTGCATTATATCCGGTAGTGCTGCGCTGTGGCGTGCCATATACAGCAGAGCTTACCAGTGCCTGTATTTCTACTAATAAAGGGCGCATGCCCTCAAGGGTGCAGGCAATGGCAGTGCCGCTTAGTTCTTCTTCTTTGTGCGAAATAAGTATTTCGCTTGGGTTGGCTACTTCCCGCAGGCCGCTGCCCAGCATTTCATAAATACCCAGTTCTGCAGTAGAGCCAAACCGGTTTTTAAGCGCGCGGAGTATGCGGTATACATGGTTGCGGTCTCCTTCAAACTGCAATACCGTATCTACCATGTGTTCCAGTATTTTTGGCCCGGCAATGTTGCCATCTTTGGTAATGTGGCCAATAAGTATTACCGGCACATTGCTTTCTTTTGCAAACTTTATAAGTTCGGCAGTGGTCTCGCGTATTTGTGATATGCTCCCGGCAGATGATTCTATATAATCACTATGCAATGTTTGTATAGAGTCTATAATAACCACATCGGGCGCAACAGCTTCAATCTGTCTGAAAATGTTTTGCGTTTTGGTTTCGGTAAGTATATAGCAATTATCAGCTTTGCTGGTAATACGTTCAGCACGCATTTTTATCTGCTTCTGGCTTTCTTCACCGCTAACGTATAAGGTGCGGTAAGGCAGGTGAAGGCTTATTTGCAGTAACAATGTACTTTTACCAATGCCCGGCTCTCCACCTAAAAGCGTGAGGGAACCCGGCACCAAACCGCCGCCAAGCACCCGGTCAAGCTCATTATCCCCGGTTTTAAGGCGTACTTCCTGTGCCGTATCAATATCGGCAACACGTAGTGGTTTGGGTGCTTTTTTTACTTCAGGTGCGGTAGTTTTCCAGGATGGTGTTTCTTCTTTTTGTATAACTTCTTCAACAATGGTGTTCCATTGTTTGCAAGAGTTGCATTGCCCCTGCCATTTGGCATATTGGGCACCACAATTCTGGCAAAAAAAAGCTGTTTTGAGTTTGGCCATTAACAATGTTTTGGTAAATATACCAAAGAAAGTTTTTTCATCCCTGTATTTTTACATTTGTTAACGTACACAATGTTTAACGCAAAGTAACGGGCATGTTTTATATGATGATAGTATAGTGGTTATTCAGGTAAAGATTGTGCCCTTTCTATCATCATGTCTTTAGTATAATCTGCAATTTCTTCGTAGCTATAGCTATTCAGGTATATTTTTCTTGCCTTGCTCAGTTTTCCTGTTTTTTCGTAATAAAGGCCTTCATAATATTCGCCAATGGTTTTTTTAGGATAGCTTTTTTTTGCCAGCCTTGCCAGGTCTTTCAATTCCTCATACATAGTGGTTTTTAGTATGGCCGCCTCAATAGCTTTAAAATCGTTTATGCGTATGGGTATTTTTACGCCCAGCTCGTTTTCTATGGTATTGTATTTGTCTTCTAAATATGTTACAAAGCCTGAATTTAATGTGAGTATTTTATTGGCATATTCCTCGGTAGTTATAGGCTTATAGGCAGAAAAAATATGGTACAACGCATTAGATATGGCTTCGGGTACTACAGAATAGTGCGACGCATCGGGAAAAACATCATACTTAAAATTGAGCTTAGGGTTATTTACCCCTTTTATATTTTCTGCAAACTGGGTAATAGATTCATTAAGCCTTGGCAGGTCATCGCCTGCTGAAGCAAGGTAATAAAAGTAGTTCTTTTTTATACCCGATAAGACCTGTGGTACACGGTTTTCCATTTCAGGGGCAAGTTCCGGGGCAATAGCTATGTAAGCGTTAAAAGCGGGCTGGCCCTGGTACAGGAAAAAATTAATATAACCGGCAGTAACATCATGCCCACCTATTATTTTAAAAGGGGATATGCGGTAATTTTTTTCAATATACGGCATCAGTTCTGCTGAAACAAACTGAAAAAAGCGGTCGCCTGTATCAAAAGGCACTCCGGTTCCCTCAGCATACTGTGTATCCATTTCCCGTTGGGTGTCATCTTCTATTACGCCTACTATTACTACCTCGGGTAATTCATCCCAGTATTCTGCATAAGACATAACACCGTTAAAAGGGTCAGTAAGGTACTCTCCGTCTAACAGTAACAATAGCGGATATTTACGATCTTCATCAGCATCATAAGTAGGGGGTAAATACACCACAATCTGCCGTGTGCCACCAAGATATGTTGACTCAATGTCCTGGTATTTTTGCTGGGAGTGTATAGCAAAGCTTACCATTAAAAATAACAGTAGTAATTTATTTTTCATTACTGAGGGGTATTAAGAATTAGGGCACAGCAATTTAGCAATTATTTTTTTCTATTTAGTATGGGGAGTAATAAAAAAGAAAAAATTCCTAAAAATAATATTAAAATTATTTGAGATGTCCATACAATCCATCCAAATGCAGTGCCGGTAGCCTCGGGTACCGCATACAGAGAAAGTATTTTTGCAATTACAAATGGGTATACGGCAAAACCGCCGTTGCTAAATGTTATGGCAAGGCTGCCTATTACAAAAGCCGCTGCTACGGTACCAAAACCTAACTGGGCGGTTTCGGGCAGTGCAAATATTGAAATATAAAACATCAGGACATAAGTAACCCATATGTAAACGCTATGCAGTAAAAATGGCCATTTATTAGGCATTTTAAACACGCTAAGCACACCTTCTTTTAATCCTGATATTTTTATTTTAAGCTTTTGTATCCACTTCATACGAGAATACATAAACATTAATACAGCTCCAATAAACATGATGCCGGAAATTACACCGTACATCAGCAGTTTTTCAAACGGTATTTGTTCTAAAAGGTAATCTTTCAGCGTGGTGAACTGAAGTGCTACGGTGCCCGCTATACAAAAAATGAGTATAAACAGGTCTATTACCCGTTCTGATATTATAGTGCCCAGCGCTTTATCAAAAGGTACATTGCTATAGCGTTTTAAGGTTACGGCACGTGCCACCTCGCCGGAGCGGGGTATAGTAAGATTCATAAAATAGGCAATGCTTACCGCAAAAAAATTATTATAAAAAGGCGATGTATACCCCATATGCTGCAGAGTATACTTCCACCGGTAAGCGCGGGATACATAGCCTGTAAATGCTATTATAAGCGATAGGTATATATATTTATAATCGGCTTTTTTAAATGCCTGGTTTAAGTCTTCGAGTTGTTGGGGGGTAAAGCGGTTATACGTGTATATTATAAGAAAAACTCCCAGCAAAAGCGGGAGTACAATACTTAATATACGTATTATTTTCTTTTTCAATTATGTAAGCGAATTATCTTTTTCGTTAGGAAAAACTATAGCAGGGCTAAATGTTTTGGCTTCTTCAAAATCCAGTATGCCATAAGATATTACAATAATAATATCACCCTTTTGCACTTTGCGTGCAGCGGGGCCGTTAAGTGTAATTTCTCCACTGTTCCTGTTTCCTTTAATAACATAAGTTTCTAAGCGTTCGCCATTATTTATATTTACAATAGAAACTTTTTCACCTTCAATAATATTGGCAGCTTCCATAAGCGCTTCATCAATAGTTATGCTGCCTATGTAGTTTAAATCGGCTCCCGTCACCACTACGCGGTGAATCTTGGATTTTACAACTTGAATTTGCATGGGCCAAAGTTAATCAATTTAATGAAATATTGTCTATTAACCTTACGTTACCTAAAAAAACGGCTATAAAAGCTCTGTATTTTTTGTTATCTTTTATCACTGCAGGCTCCAGGGTATCTTCCTGTGCTATTTCAAAATATTCGGT
The DNA here is from genome assembly GCF_046000445.1 of Flavobacterium rhizosphaerae. Taxonomy (NCBI): domain Bacteria; kingdom Pseudomonadati; phylum Bacteroidota; class Flavobacteriia; order Flavobacteriales; family Flavobacteriaceae; genus Flavobacterium; species Flavobacterium rhizosphaerae. The sequence goes on from NZ_JBELPZ010000005.1 coordinate 165,341, forward strand.
TTTAAACTCCGGGTGGGCGTTAAAAGCCTCTTGTACATACTCTTTTATTTCGCTTATTGTCTGGCTGGCAAAACGTTGTTTGGTGTGTTGCAGGGTTTGATATATAAAAGCTGCCTCTTCTTTTTCGGTAGCACTAAGGCGCCCATTGCGGGAACTCATGGCCAATCCGTTTTGTTCACGGCTTATAGGGCAGCCTACTATGTGTATACCCATATTATTTTTTTCTACCAGTTTGCGTATTATCTGTAATTGCTGAAAATCTTTTTCGCCAAAATACGCATTGGTGGGCTGTACAATATCAAATAGTTTTTTTACTATGGTGCCCACGCCATCAAAATGCCCGGGACGAAAAGCGCCTTCCATCTGGTGCTCAAGCCCGTCAAAATCAAAAGGATGGGATGATGTATTGCCTTCATACATCTCGTCTACAGAAGGGGCAAAAACAATAATAGCATCACTAACTGTTTTTATTTTTTCAACATCTGTTTCCAGTGTACGCGGGTATTTATCAAGGTCTTCCTGGTTATTAAACTGGGTGGGGTTAACAAAAATACTTACAACAGTAATAGTATTTTCATTTACAGATTGTTGCATTAAAGATAAATGCCCCTGGTGCAGTGCCCCCATGGTTGGTACAAGGCCAATGCTTTGCCCTTTTTTTTCGTATTGTGACAAAGCAGCCCTAAGCAGTGCTTTATTATTGAAAATAAGCATCAAATATGAGTTAAAATATCAGGCAAATGTAATATTTAGTTATAAACTGCGCAAAAATGTTTAATTTTGCATGTTTTAACCAAACAACAAAAATTTATATTTTAAGATGGAGGATAAGAGGATATTGTATGTATCATCTGAAGTGGTGCCATATCTGGCAGAAAATGAAGTATCGTTAATGTCGTATGATGTTCCTAAAATGATTAATGACCAGGGCGGACAGATAAGGATTTTCATGCCACGCTATGGTAACATAAACGAAAGGAGGCACCAGCTGCATGAGGTAATCCGCTTATCAGGAATGAATCTTGTAGTAAATGATATGGATATGCCCCTTATCATTAAAGTAGCTTCTATACCCAAAGAACGTATACAGGTATATTTTATTGATAATGATGAATACTTTAAGCGTAAGGCTACTTTTACTGATGAAGAGGGTAACCTGTTTGATGATAATGATGAGCGCGCCATATTTTTTACAAAAGGTGTGGTAGAAACAGTAAAAAAACTAAACTGGGTACCTGATATTATACATGTACAGGGCTGGATGGCTGCCATGCTGCCTGTGTATATGAAACATTTTTATAAAGATGAAGCCCTTTTTGCAGATACTAAAATTGTAACCTCGGTTTACAACCAGGGATATGAGGGCCAGCTTGATGAAAATATGCTGGGCAAAGTTTTGTTTGATGATATACCCGAAGAAGATGTAAAGCTGCTTGCTGAAGCAACTTACATAAACCTTATGAAAACCAGTGTGGCCCATTCTGATGCGGTTATTATAGCCTCAGAAAACCTTGTGCCTGAGCTTGCTGAGTTTGTTGAAAATTCCGGAAAACCATTTTTACCCTATACAGATAAAGATAAATTTGCACAGGCATATACTAATTTCTATAAAAATCAGGTTTTATAATAAACCTTATATAATTTTTTATGATAAACTGTTCTTTTGTAAAGAAACTTCTCTTTTTACTTAGTGTGATTATTCTCGCCTCCTGCGATACCGATTATAAGGGGCTTGGCGCTAACATTGTAGGGACAGACCTGCACAATGGCCTGGTTAAGTATGATGTGCCGGTAGTTGCTTATGACCGCCCCACCGGCGATGCACAAACAAATAGCCTGTTGTTAAATTCACTTGGTACCTATAACAGCCCTGTTTTTGGCACTACAAAGGCTCATTATGTTACTCAACTTCAATTACAGATAGAAAACCCAGCCATTGGTAACAATCCTGTAGTAGACAGTGTGTGGATATATTTGCCTTATTACAGCAAGCTGCAAGAAGTTGGTGATGATGGGGTAAGTACATATTCGCTTGACTCTGTTTATGGTGATGCTACTGCAAAGTTTAAATTGAGTATTAGGCGTAATGGTTATTTTTTAAGAGAAGCAGACCCTTCCAGCGGCGGCACCGAGACACAAAGATATTTTTCTGGTCAGAAAGATTTGTTTGACAGTTATGCAGGTGAAAGTATCCTTGCAGAAGGCGTGCCAAGCATTGATTTTGGTTTTGATGCCTCTGAAGTTACCCGTACAGCACAGTATACTGATGATGAGGGTAATTTACAAAGTGCAGATGCAGAAGTACTTGCGCCAGGTATGTTTCAATACCTTAATAAAGATTTTTTCCAGCAATGGATACTTGAGGCACCAGCTGGAAAACTTGCCAGTAACAATGTTTTTAAAGATTACCTGAGGGGTATTTATTTTGAGGCAGAACAAATTGGCACTAACAGTATTATGGGTATGCCCAGATTTTCTGAAGGTTACATTACTATAATATACAAGCAGGACGACCTTGACAGCGACGGTAACCAGCAAACGGATGATACGGGTGCAGTATTACGGGAGTCAAGATCAATTACCCTTAAACTTGGGCCCGTAGGCGTTAACCTGTTTGAAAATGATTTTAATTCAAATTATGCAGATGCCATAAATACATCAGACCCCGTTAGCGGAGATGATAAACTTTATATTAAAGGTGGTAATGGCTCTATGGCTTTTATTGACCTTAACCAGGCAGGCCTTGATGCACTAAAGGCTGAAAACATAGGACAAAAGGTACTCATAAATGAGGCCAACCTTAGCTTTTTTATAGATAAAGAAACTATGGCAGGGGCTAAAGAGCCATTTAGGGTGTATCTTTATGATGTAAATAATGAAAGGCCACTGTATGATTATTATGTTGATGTAACTACAAGTACTACGTTCCCAAAATACAGCCGTTATATTCATGGGGGCATAATAGAAGTTGATAGTGATAAAAAAGGGGTACGTTACAAAATACGCGTTACAGATCACGTAAATAATATCATAAATAAAGATTCAACCAATGTTAAACTTGGCTTGGTAGTTACTGAGTCAATTAATATAACAGGTAACAGCAGGCTTAAAAATGTCTTTACAGAAACCGATGCTACAGGTAACCCTGTAGAGGTAGAGGTAGTACCGGCGGCATCAGTTATGCATCCGTTTGGTACCGTACTTTACGGCGGTGGCACAGCTGTGCCGGAAGATAAAAGGATTAAGCTCGAAATTTTTTATACCAAACCCGAATAGAGAGAGTATAGTATGTGTGGAATTGTAGGATATATTGGTTACAGGCAAGCTTACCCAGTAGTGATAAAAGGCCTTAAAAGGCTTGAGTACCGTGGGTATGACAGTGCTGGTATAGTACTGTATGATAATGATAATAAGGAGCTAAAACTTAGTAAAACAAAGGGTAAGGTAACCGAGCTTGAAGAAAAAGCCAAAAACCAGATTTCTTTAACCGGAAATATAGGCATAGGGCACACACGTTGGGCCACCCATGGTGTGCCAAACGATGTTAACTCGCATCCGCATGTAAGCAACTCCGGCAACCTGGTTATTGTTCATAACGGTATCATAGAAAATTATGAGCCGCTTAAAAAGGAACTGCTTAAACGGGGGTATACATTTACTTCTGATACTGATACCGAGGTATTGGTAAACCTTATTGAAGAAGTAAAAAAGCAGGAAAATATAAAGCTTGGCAAAGCGGTACAAATAGCGCTTAACCAGGTAGTGGGCGCTTATGCAATAGCCGTTTTTGATAAGCAAAACCCCGATGAAATTGTGGCAGCCCGCCTGGGTAGCCCATTGGCAATTGGGGTAGGCGAAAATGAATTTTTTGTAGCCAGTGATGCTTCTCCTTTTGTTGAGTATACTTCTAACGCGGTATATCTTGAAGATGAAGAAATGGCTATTATTACTATGGATAAGCCACTAGTAGTACGCAAAATAAAAGATGATTCGCTGGTAGACCCCTATATGCAGGAACTGCAAATGAACCTTGAGCAGATAGAAAAGGGAGGGTTTGACCACTTTATGCTTAAGGAAATTTATGAGCAGCCTAATGCCATTAAAGATACCTTTCGTGGACGGCTGCGTGTAGAAGAAGGCATAGTGAAGATAAGTGGCGTAGAAGATAACCTGCAAAAATTTATAAATGCCAACCGCATATTAATTATTGCCTGTGGTACCTCATGGCATGCAGGCCTGGTTGCCGAATATATTTTTGAAGACCTGGCACGTATACCTGTTGAAGTTGAATATGCCTCAGAGTTTAGGTACAGGCACCCGGTTATCCGCCGTGATGATGTGGTTATTGCCATATCCCAATCGGGCGAAACTGCCGATACGCTTGCAGCCATTAAGCTGGCCAAAGAGCACGGAGCATTTGTTTTTGGAGTATGTAATGTGGTAGGTTCATCTATTAGCCGCGAAACCCATAGCGGTGCTTATACCCATGCAGGGCCGGAAATTGGTGTGGCATCTACTAAAGCATTTACCACGCAAATTACCGTTCTTACCCTTATGGCGCTGCGTATAGCCAGGGCTAAAGGCACTATGGCCAGGGCAGACTACTTTAGGTATCTGCAGGAGCTGGAACTCATTCCGCAACTTGTAGAACAAGCCCTGCAAAATAACCTGCAGGTGCAAAGTATAGCGTCTATTTATAAAGATGCGCCCAATTGCCTGTATTTGGGCAGGGGCTATAACTTTCCTGTAGCACTTGAGGGCGCCCTAAAACTAAAAGAAATATCCTACATACATGCTGAGGGTTATCCCGCTGCCGAAATGAAGCACGGGCCTATAGCACTGATTGATGATAAGATGCCGGTAGTTATTATTGCTCCCAAGCAGGAACATTATGATAAGATAGTAAGTAATATACAGGAAATAAAAGCGCGTAGCGGCAAAATAATAGCGGTGGTAACCAAAGGCGATACACAGGTGAAAAGCCTTGCCGATCACATTATTGAAATACCGGAAACAAGCGATGCACTTTCTCCGCTAATTTCTACTATACCCTTACAATTGCTAAGTTACCATATAGCGGTAATGCGCGGCTGTAATGTAGACCAGCCCCGTAATTTGGCCAAGTCGGTTACAGTAGAGTAACAACGATTTATTTTGTATACAATGAGCCATCGAATTACCGGTGGCTTTTTTTTATATATTAGATATTTTAAAATCCGGTCTCATTTGTGGTAAAATCAGCTATTATATTTTTGACATCATTACTTTTGGTTTCATGCCATAAAAAAAGTTTTGAGGAAATACTTACCGACTCTCAGAAGAAATGGAATCTTGAATATACCAATTCTCCGCCATCAGGAGAATTTGCATCAGATTATTTAAGTTTTCTTAAAGAAGGTACTTTCCAATCCCGGTATTACATTTCCGAACTGCCTTTTTATGAAATAAATCATGATGTACCCAGTTATTCATGGAGTTATAATGATACCGATAAAATATTAATGGTAGGTAAGCGAAGCTTTGATGTATAAAGTATAGTGATGATACCATTTTTATGAAAGATGAAGAGCAGAAAGATATAAAGTTTATTAATAAGCCTCTGAGGCTGGAAACTGATTTTTTTCCGAAATTTTATACAGATAGAGATACACTTTATTTAGATATTACACTTGATGATTGTGGCGAATGGGGTGGGCCTCCTGAAAAATACATGCTTTATAAAAACACGCATGAGCAGTATATTCTGTATTATGAAAGGTATCGTTTCAACTGCGATTCAATTAATGAGTATTACGGTAAAAAAGAACAGCTTGAATTAAAAAAAACAATTGTACTTAATAAACATACACAAAGAGTGTTAACTGGTTTTTTGGAAGATATTATGCGCGCTAAAATTTCAGAGAACATAAGTTATGATACCGCGAGCATATATTATATACATGCTAACAATGGCACTTTCAACGTTAGGGTAACTACAAATCAAAATAAAATTAAACAGGACTACTATAATTTTAAAGAAAACATAGGTTTGCCTCCAAATATATATGTCTTTTCTGTGCCTGATATAGACTATTAATTTGATGATTTTTTGTACGTTTGATTTATATCAATAAAACTGATTATGAGTTACGACTTAATGGCTTTTAGACCTGAAGCTGCGCCGGAAGGTAAAAAGGAATTTTCGCAATGGTATGCGCAGCAAACTGAATGGACAGAGGATCATGATTATAATGATCCTGAAAATACCTCTGAAGCATTAAAAACATTCATTATGGAAATGCAGCAAACTTTTCCATCGCTAAATGATTTGGATGATAATGATGATGACCCTAAGGGGGCAGATTACAGTATTGGTATTGATGTGATATATGTAGCGTTCGGGTTTTCGGAGGCTGAAGATGCGTATACAACTATGTTTACACTTGCTGCTAAACATCAAATTGGCTTTTATGACCCACAGAGCGATCAAGTATTTGTTCCTGATGGTGTGGGCGGGCTTAAAAACATGAATAGTACTAAAAGGACGTGGTGGAAGTTCTGGTAAAACCTGTATACGAGCTGGTTGTTGTTAATACTTGTTTTGCAAAATAAGCCCAAAATAGTTATATAGTATATTGTTTTTATGCGATATTTGGTTTTAAAATTCAGTAAACCAATCAATAGCGTTATGAAAAAAATTATATCAGTCCTGCTATTGCTAATAGTATTTATTAGTTGCAGGGAATCGTCAACAGATAAGCCAACCAATGCCGAAAATGACAATGCCGGAACACCCCCCGAAACGGTTGCCTTATATTTTATTAATGGTTATGTAGATAACAGTAACAAGCTTGATGAGGGTATAAGTATGACAGAGTTTGTTGATGCCAGCCCTTATGTAACAAGTGATTTTAAATCTGAATTGAAAAGGATAGTGCAGGACGCAGATCCGGAATCGGGGCTTGATGCCGATCCGGTAGTTGATGCCCAGGACTATCCCGATGAATTTGAGGTTGAATCTTTTGATAAAAACACCGGGTATGCTGTACTGAAAGGCAGAGATTGGGAAGCTTTTAAGCTGTCTATGGTTTTAAAGCAGGTAAACCAAAAATGGCTGGTTAACGGTTGTGGAATGGTAAATATTCCTCCACAGCAAAGACAGCCAAGAGATTTTTAATACGATTTCTCTACCCTTTTCCGGCTTCTATAAAAAAGCAGCCCCGCATTTGCGGGGCTGCCTTCAACAAAAAATTGGGTTAGTTAAAAAAATAGAAACACTTAATTGATTGGTTTATAAATTGGCTATAACTTTATTTTTGGGGTAACGCACCTTATAGCTGATACGTATTTTTTTAGTTTCACCCGGTTTTAGTGTAAGCTCCCATGTCATGATATTGGTATCGGTATTAATACTGGCGCCGTCATCTTTTAGCAGGGTAATTTCGATATCTTTATCCGTACTAAGCGGATATTGGTCTTTCAGTATCAGGTTGGCAGTTTCTTTCTTATTGTTGCGTATAGTAGTTTCGTAGGTAAAAGTCTGCTCCTTATAGCTGCTTAAAAACCGCGTACCACTTTTATCAACCACCTTTTCACGTTTAATACTTATTCTTTTATCGCGTCCCATGCTCAGGTTTAGGGTGTCTGCAGTCTGGTTGGGGTTAATGGTTGTTTTGCCAATATACATGCCGTCAAAAATAATATTGGCTTCGCCGGGGAGCAGGTTGTACTTGCTATAGTCGGTAATTTCGGCTAACAGGTAAGCTTCTTCATCCACGCGTGGCGCACTGTAGTGGCGGTAATTTGCAGGCAGATTAATTTCTTTCAGGTTAACACTGTGGGCTTTGCCGTTACTGGAAATGTCATACGGTATATCTATATCAAAAGATATATTTAGCTGGTTTTCAATTATTTCAGTATAATCGCCTACATCCTTATATTTTTCACGCTTACTGCTATATCCTCTAATTACAACTTCTTCCAGTTGCTGGCTTTCAATTTGTACGCCAGCTGCCCTGCCCTGTAATGTGTTTAGTACACCATTAGTGTTGCTATATAACGGCAGTGCGCCGTATCTTAAAAACCAGGCACTCAGTAAGGGTGCAGTACTATTTTGGTTAGGCACGCCACTGCTAAGGGTAAGTTTAACTTTTTTCCATTCTACCCCCGTGTTTTGGGTAACCTGTGCTTTATACATCATAGTTATAGGTTTGCTGGTATCCTCCGCACGGAGGTCATAAAAAGGTATCCAGCCTGCACCGGTAGCCAGGTAGGTAATATCAAGCGGTACATTTCCCGGGGTATCGTTCATTACCTGTAGCACCAGTTTTCCGTTACTGGTTTTTTCTTCTTCACGTTTTGTATTGGTATTCAGGCGGGTGTTTAATGCATCCAGAATTTCACTCAATTGCAGCTCTTTTTCATTTAGGGCATTATAGTTAGCAGTAAGTTCATTACGCTTAGCCTTGTAATAGTCTACCAGTTTAGTGAGTTCGGCTACACTCAGCCCGGTAGTACTACCCGCTACCAGCTGGTTTTTATCCAGTAGCTCTATGGTTTTCTGCTCATTACTTTTTTGGATAGTAATGTTTGCAATTTGTTTTCTAACCAAATTAATGCTGTCTCGTACCTTTTTCAGTTCCGGGGCGCTTTCATCCGGCTCATATTCGCTAATGTAATTGGTTGTAAATTGTACTGATAGCACTGTAAGGCTTGCCGGGGCGCCTATTTGTATAGTGCTTTCATTTATATAATTTGCTACATTTTTTACCACAATTTCACTGGTGCCGGCCGGCAGTGTAACAGAGGTATGCTGGGTAAGTTCTGCGGCATTATAGTATACAGTGGCATTGGTAACTTTGGCAGTAGTAAATACCGGTTTTTGTGCAAGGGCTATACTTGTTATTGCAAAGGATAATAATATTAGTAGTTTTCTCATAATAGTAAAACATAAGGTTTATACTATAGAGCACTATTTATTTAGAAAGGTTGGGAGCCAGTAACTTTTTTCAGAAATAAATCTGGATTATAAAACTCTGACTTCATTATTTTAGCTGATACGGGTTGCCAGCCCTTATTATTTTATCTAATTTTATAAAATAATTATTCCTGATGAATACCCTTAAAATCTCCATTATACAAACCGCATTAGCCTGGGAAGACGCCATTGCTAACAGGGCTGCTTTTACAGAATTGATAGCTGTAACTGACAAGGATACCGATTTGGTAATATTGCCTGAAATGTTTGCTACGGGCTTTACCATGAACCCCGGAGCAGTAGCTGAAACCATGAAGGGCGATACCGTTGCGTGGATGGTAAAAACGGCACAGGCAAAGCAATGCGCTATAACCGGGAGTTTGGTAATTGAAGAAGGCGGGAAATACTATAACAAGCTGTTTTTTGTTTTTCCTGACGGGACAATGAAAACGTATAATAAGCGGCATTTGTTTACCTATGCCGATGAGCATAAACATTATACGGCAGGCAAAGAAAAACTTATAGTAGATTATAAAGGCTGGAAAATTTGCCCACTGGTGTGTTATGACCTGCGTTTTCCGGTATTTTCAAGAAATACAGAGGATTATGATTTGTTGTTGTATGTTGCCAACTGGCCACAGGTGCGCACCGCTGCCTGGGATGCCCTGCTAAAAGCCCGTGCTATAGAAAACATGAGCTATACTATTGGGGTAAACCGTATTGGTGAAGATGGTAACGGCCATGCATATGCCGGGCACAGCCAGGTTTTAGATGCATTGGGTAATTATATAACCGAACCACAGCGTACAATGGGTGTGTTTACAGCAATTTTAGATAAAGAAATATTACAGCAAACCCGGAACCGTTTTTCATTTTTAAATGACAGGGATGGGTTTACCCTCCAAGATTAAAAGGTTGTTCTACATCCCAGTAATCATGCACCTCTACTTCTTTAGGGAAGTATATAACCTCTTCAGGTTGAATTTTTTCAAGGTAACTGCCGGTATCCCATTCTTTATTGCCGTTATCATCATAAATTACCCGTAAGGTATAATTATTAGGCAGAACATTATTAAATTTTAAAGTAGTTTCACCCGTACTGTATGCCTCAGCATATACATCACCTTTACCGGTAGTTACCTGCAATATAAGCGGAAACCGGTTAACATTTTCCAGCTTTACCCATAAGTTGCCATAATCACTGTAAGAACGTGTAGAAAGGTTAAACCTGAGAGTATCATTCTCTTTACCGTAAAAATCTGCCAGTGCACCCGGCATCAGGGTAAATTCATATTTTTGGTTTTCCTGTTTTTTAAAATCAAAAACAAGCCGTTGGTCAAAAGCCTTGTACACATATGTATAAGGCAGTGTTACAGAATCTTTATCAACAAGCGCAATTTTAGAGGTATCTATGGTTACCAGTGGCGTAGAAAGCTTGAGGGTAAATTTATCCCTAAAATCAATATTTCCGCGTTGTGCTGCTTCAACTTTTAATGAATCGGCATCTTTAAGTTCTTTAAAGCGTACTGTAAAGTCGTTTACCGAATCTTTATGGCGTACCTGCACCTGAAGGGAGTCGGCTGCAATATTACGGGGCAGCCACACCTGTACTGAATCTTTACCGGGTACATTAGTTACCATAGAAGGTATGTCTTCGGTACCCGTACCATTTTTTACGCTTACTTCAATATCGTCAGGGTTGCTGCCCTCATACCCGGCAAACAGCCTGTTTGATGTAGCCTGTGAGGGTTTGGATGCCTTAAACGGTAATTTTTCCTGAAACAGCTTAAGCTCATACAGCGTGTCATTAGGCACGGTTATGGTTTCGGGCCAAAACCCTATTTTATCTATTTTAGGGTTAAAAATATAGTTGTTGTTTTGGTCCTTTAGTGCAATCAGGCGGTAGCGCCCTTCTTTAAGGTTTTGCAACTGAAAGGTAACCATGCTGTCCAGCGTGTTGGTTACATAACGTGGCTTTTCTTTATAAATAATAGAATCGTTAAACGTTTCGTCTACCTCATACAGCATTACGGTAACAAAATTATCGGTATCACGGCTTATGGCATCTTTAATGCTGCCACCAAGGCTAAGGCTGTCAATATAATCGCCGGTAGAAAACACAAACCGGAATTGCGAATAGGGGTTACCTTCATTATTATCGGTAATACTCTGCCCAAAGTTAAAGCTATAGGTAGTATTGGGTTGCAGGGTATCTTTTATTTTAATTTCAATAAACTTGCTGGCATTGCCCATAGGTATAATATCAGGCTGGTAATCCATTGGGGGCGATATAATAAGCTGCTTGTTTATGTCTTTTATCTTGATGTACTCATTAAAGTTAATGCGTATTTCATCACCCTTAAAGTTGGTTTGCATGTTTTTTGGCGAACTGCTGATAATATAGGGCGGAATGGTATCTTTAGGGCCACCGCCAATAGAACCCCTTTTTGCACAGCTTACTAAAAGCAGTGGAATAAGGAAAATAATAAACAGGATTGTGAAAAAATCTTTTTTCAGCATAGTACAAACTTTAACAGCACAAAATAACAATTATATTCCATCAGTGCGAAATGTTTTTCTAAATATCTAACGCCTATTTTACTAATGCTCTCCCACCCAAAGGGAGTAGGGATGTAGCCAAATTACTCTGTATAGGCAATGGTAACAATACTCAGTTTAGCGCCGGGTATGGACAGCAGCAGCCTCCCGCAAGATTCCAGCGTGGCGCCGGTGGTTATAACGTCGTCTATCAGTAGAAAGTGTTTATTATAATCTTTTTCGGTTGCCTTTACCTCAAAAGCCGACCCGATAATCCCCGCCCGGGCTTCAAGGTTCTTTTTGGTTTGTGTTTTGGTGTAAGCTGTACGTAAAAGAAGTTTTTCATTATACGAAATATCGAGCCCTGCCGAAAGCGCCCTGCCAAATTCGGTAACCTGGTTATAACCGCGCTCACGCAATCGCTTTGGATGTAGGGGTACCGGTATAATTTCATTTACCGTTTGTAAAACCCCGGCATTTTTAAGCTCAGCGGCATAAAGTTGCCCGGCAAGCTTACCTACCTCCTGCCGCCCGCGGTATTTAAGGTTATGTACCATTTGCTGTACCATACCCTGCTTGTGGAAATACAACAGTGACGATGCATGCTCTAGAGGGAGCCTGCCCGATAGCCTTTTGGCAATTTCATTTTCAGGATTAATGCACTGGTGTGTAAAAGGCAGCTCGTGCCGGCATTGAATGCACAATACGGCTTCAGTTTCAAGTAGCTGGCTGTTGCAGCCGTTGCAATGTTCCGGGTATAACAGGTTGATAAGGCTTTTGAGCATACCGGTTAGTTTGGCGGCTTAAAGGTAATAAAAACCTGTGGGATGCTTTTATAATTATTAGTACCGTGTATATCTTCAAATTATCAAACCTTCAAATTACCAAATCCACTAATTTTTCTATTTTTGCAGCATGGCAAAACAAGACGATCAGTTTAAGAACGTAATTTCGCATGCAAAGGAGTACGGATTCATTTTCCAGTCCAGCGAAATATATGATGGGTTAAGCGCTGTGTATGACTACGGTCAGAACGGGGCAGAGTTAAAAAAGAACATCCGCGAGTACTGGTGGAAAAGCATGGTGCAGATGCACGAAAATATTGTGGGCATAGATGCCTCTATATTTATGCACCCCACTACGTGGAAGGCTTCCGGGCACGTAGATGCGTTTAACGACCCGCTTATTGATAATAAAGACAGCAAAAAAAGATACCGGGCCGATGTGCTTATTGAGGATTATGCCGAAAAGCTGAACCAAAAGGCACAAAAGGAAATTGAAAAGGCGCGCAAGCGTTTTGGCGATGCCTTTAATGAAGAAGAGTTTATTGCTACAAACGAGCGTACCAATGGCTACCTGGAGCGCAAAGATGCTATACTGCAACGTATGGCGCGCAGCCTGGAAACCGAAAACCTGGCCGATGTAAAAGCCCTGATTGAAGAGCTTGAAATTGCCGACCCCGATACGGGCAGCAAGAACTGGACAGAAGTACGCCAGTTTAACCTGATGTTTGGTACCAAGCTGGGCGCCGAAGCAGCCAATGCTATGGACTTATACCTGCGCCCGGAAACAGCTCAGGGTATTTTTGTAAACTTTCTTAATGTGCAAAAGACAGGGCGGATGAAAATTCCGTTTGGTATTGCGCAAACCGGTAAGGCGTTCCGTAATGAGATTGTGGCCCGCCAGTTCATCTTCCGTATGCGGGAGTTTGAACAGATGGAAATGCAGTTTTTTGTACGCCCCGGCGAGGAAATGAAATATTATGAGTACTGGAAAGATACCCGCCTGAAATGGCACCTGTCACTTGGCTTGGGTAAAGAAAATTACCGTTTCCACGACCATGAAAAACTGGCGCATTATGCCAATGCCGCGGCAGATATTGAATTTAACTTCCCGTTCGGCTTTAAAGAGCTTGAGGGTATACATAGTCGTACGGATTTCGACCTTAAAGCACACGAACAATTCAGCGGCAAGAAACTACAGTTTTTTGATCCTGAACTGAATGAAAACTATGTGCCGTATGTGGTAGAAACCTCTATAGGGCTTGACAGGATGTTTTTGGCTGTGTTCTCAACATCTCTTAAAGAGGAAACGCTTGAGGATGGTTCTACACGTACCGTACTAAGCCTTCCGGCTGTGCTGGCACCTACTAAGGCAGCTGTATTGCCACTGGTTAAAAAAGACGGCTTACCGGAGCTTGCCCGCGAGATTATAGAAGAACTGAAATGGGACTTTAACGTGGCTTATGATGAGAAAGATGCTGTAGGCCGCCGTTACCGCAGGCAGGATGCCCTGGGTACCCCATTCTGTATTACGGTTGACCACCAGACACTAGAAGACAAAACGGTAACCATACGCCACCGCGACACCATGCAGCAGGACCGTGTTGCCATAGCCGACCTCCGCAACATTATTAATAATGAAGTTTCGGTACGGAACTGGTTAATGAAGATGAAGTAAAAAGATAATTTTACATATATTAACGCCTCCAGAAATGGGGACTTTTTTGTTGATTTTAAGTTTGTTGTATTTATTTTGCATTGATAAATTTTATAAATTTATCAATGCAAATAAATTTTTATATGGAACCAGTTATTGATACACCTATAGGTAAAAAAGAAAATTATTTAGTAATTGCAAGAGTCCTTTTCATATCTTTTTTTATTGCTTCACTTTTAATTATTGTGCTAAATTTAAATTTTATAGATATCTATATGGATATTTATTTTGGAAATTTAAAATCAGAGTTGCTAAAACAATTTTTATATGGTTCTTTAGGGGCAACAATTGCTTGTTCTATATTTCTGTCAAAGGATAAAGAAATAAATGAACTCGAAAGCTTAAAATCAAATCCAAACTATGAAATATTAAGATATCCCACTAAAGAAGATATTCATTTATATATCCAAAGAATAATATCAAGTGGTATATTAGGAGTTGTGGGGGTACTTGTTTTACTTGCGGGATTCGGTTATTTAGATATATCTCCTGAGAAAATTAATATGAAACATAAAATTTTATTTGCTTTAAGCAGCTTCTTAATTGGTGTTTTTCAAAGTAAGTTTTATGATAATTTGCAATCAATTATGGAAAATATTTTTAAGAAAAAATAACTATTTTGTCTGAAAATCTCCCCGCTGGCGCGAGCATCATGCTCGTGCCTCATAGTGTATAGATTGCCACGCTTTGCTCGCGATGACTGCCATTCACATACACGATACCGTCATTGCGAGGAGGCACGACGAAGCAAACTGATTAATACATAATACTTTTATGAATATTGAAGAAAAAATATCAAACATATTTTGGGCATTTAAATTTGCGCTTCTTGATCATCTTTATTCAAAAAACGAAATAATAGAGATTATTCGCAATAATGAAATTTTGTTGAGAAAAGTTGGAAGGCATGATTTAAATGCGGATAGTTTAAAAGAAATTATCGAGCAGTATTCAATAAATGGCGACAATAAAGAGTCGAGCAAAATATTATTTGAGCTTATACGTAAGAAAATAGTGTCTGAAGATGCAAAGTTGAGGCCTTGGGCAATACTAAAAACAATCGAAACTTTAACATGGTTAAGAGGTTTGGAAGGTAGCAAAAATAAAGAAATACAATATCTGATAGAATTTTATGAAGAAGTTGAAAATTCAGAATTTACCCCTGCAATAATTAAGCGTTGTGAAGATTGTGTAAGTGGTTATGAGAGGTTTGATGTTAAGTTATACATAGAAAACTGTTAGATCGCCACGCTACGCTCGCGATGACTGCCATTCACATACATCATACCGTCTTTGCGAGGAGGTACGACGAAGCAATCTGCATAATAGCTGCATAAAAAATTACGTTAGTAATACATAACCAGCCAAAGACTATTGATGAAATTCTGTACACTATTTTTGCTTTTGATAACCGGTTTTATTGCAAAAGCACAGCAAATTTTTTTAGGTATTTCTTATGATACTGTAATTATGTATGAATATGATGGTGGAAAAGGTGGTGATATGTCTATTGTTGATGATAAAGGTAACTTTGCCAAATCGCTTTCGCGGCAGGTTGTTTTAGACAATAAAACAATTTCTGAACTGAATACAAAACTTACCCAAAAAGAATCCTTTGGCAGTGGAGAAGCAGGCTGCTATAATCCTAGGCTTGGTTTTGTTTATTTTCTTAATAAAAATATAGTAGCCAAAATTGATATTTGCCTGGAATGTAACAGGCTTGTTTCCAGCTTTGATTTAAAAGCCCAAAAACAGGGTAAATTAGAATCTGAAGGCGAAATATACTATCTTCAAAAAGGCATGAGCAAAGAGTTTAGTAACTGGCTCAATAATCTTGTTAAAAGTGAAGGGTTTCAGTTTAGTTATTAGTATAGCTATACGAACAAGAGTGAAGTTAAGAACGTAATTTTATCTTTATGAGGGGGTGTGACGAAGCAAACTGAAAAATAAGTTATATACCATAATGAAAGATTATACCTATCTCGTCCCTAAAGATAAATTTGATGACACACATATTGAAGAATTAAATACTTATTCAATTTCAGAAATCAGGTCCATTGTTCCCGCTCTTTTAGAGTGGCTTCAGGATGCCAACTGGCCTGTTTCACGTCCAATTTCGGAATATTTTTCTCCATACATAAATCAAATACAAGAAGAGATAGTTTCAATATTAAAATCTGATGATGAAGTTTGGAAGTACTGGATTTTATTGCTTCTAATAGATTGTGGTTATAAACCGGGTAACATTATAACTGAAGAAATCGTTCGTATAGTAAATGAACCTATAAGCAACGAGATTTTAGAAGAAGTGCATGAACTTGCGGTTGAACTCAGCAAAAGACTCAATAAAATTTAGATTGCCACGCTGCGCTCGCAATGACATTTCCCGTCGGGAGTTAAAGAACCTTAACACAAATATAAGTCTGCTACAACAGGCTTTTATAGTTTTGTTTGTTACTTTTATGCTGTAAAATTCCCACAAGATGATAAAAGATGTAAAAATTACCAATACCCGTGTATTGGCAGACGATTATTATACCCTTAACAAAATTACCTACCAGTTTACCAAACCCGATGGCAGTGTGGTATCACAAAGCCGTGAAGCCTATGACAGGGGCAATGGGGCGGTGATACTGCTCTATAATAAACAAAAGCAAAGTGTGATACTCACAAGGCAATTCCGCCTGCCAACTTACATCAATGGCAATGCAGACGGTATGATGATAGAAGCCTGCGCGGGCATGCTGGATAATGATGATCCGCAAGGGGCAATAAGGCGGGAAACAGAAGAGGAAACAGGATATAAAGTTACGGATGTTAAAAAAGTATTTGAAGCCTACATGTCGCCCGGGGCAGTAACTGAAATATTGTATTTTTTTGTAGCCGAATACTCTCAGGATATGAAGGTGTCTGAAGGTGGCGGGCAGGAGCAGGAAGAGGAAAATATTGATGTTTTAGAATTAGGTATTGATGAGGCTATGGAGATGATGAAAACAGGCGAAATTAAAGATGCCAAAACTATTATGCTACTGCAGTATGTAAAACTTCATAATATACTTTAAATGAGAGAACTATTATAGGGTTATTATTAATATGTCAGCATTTTAATATTTATTTGGTATAAAGTTCTTATCTCTGTTTGCTTTTTTATGTTTTTGAATATATTTTAGCAAAAAAATATAACAACTGATTACTAAAATGAAAAACAAATTTTTCTCAGCCTTAGCGGCTTTTTCGTTACTTGCTCTTGCAAGTTGCAGTGATGACGACAGTTCTTCCACTATTGATGGTTCAGCCAAAATGTACATTAAAACAGTGAGTGTAGTATCTTCTGATGACAATTTTGAAGGAAGTACGCTAACAGTAAATTATGATGGTGAAGGAAAAGTAACCAGCGCCACTGATGGTGATGAAACCAGCTATTTTGCCTACCAAAACGGTAACCTGCAAAATATAAGCGGTGCCAGTGATGTTTTGGCCGTTGCTGATTTTACAAATTCTGCCCAGGATGCTTATGAAGTAGGCGAGGTGCTTGATTATGACAATAATGGCAACCCGGTAAAGTTGCGTCTTTTTGAAAGGGATTATGATGGTAGTATTTATGAGGAGTATGTAGGGGAGTTAACGTATGAAGACAAGCCTAACCTGTTTTATTATACACTTGAGGCGGCAGGTATAATTGATGTGCTTAATGATGTTGAACTTAATTTTAGCGCTACACCACAAAGTCAGGAACTTGTAAAGGCAAAAATGCTGTTGCCGGTTAATAACCCTAAAAAACTGGTTATTAAATATACTAATGGTGAAGTAAAAGGACAGGTTGTGGCTGATTATGTTTATAATAGCGATAATTATCCTACATCGGCTACCTTTACATCATCAGGAGAGGGAGATACAGAGATAACCACTATTGTCTATACTTATAAATAAAATAAATACTATATTATTTTTACAAAAGGGGCTGATATTCAGTCCCTTTTTTGTTGCGTATTTATAAAGATTACTAACGTTTATATGCTGTAAAAAACCTACAGATTTAACCTGGCTTCATATCGGTCTGTTGAAAAAAGATGGATAATATGCGTGCCTGTTTTTAATTTATCTTGTAGTTTAGTGGAAAATCTTAAAACTATCATGAAAATTCACATTATCGGAGGCGGCAACCTCGGGTCGGCAATAGCTGTTGGGCTTGCCAAAAATGCAAAAGGGAATAACATTACAGTAACAAGAAGAAACATTGGGTTTATACAGCACCTTACTGAATATGGCATTGTGGTTTCGCAAAGTAATACAGAAGGGATTAGCGAAGCCGATTTAATTATACTGGCCGTTAAGCCACACCAGGTTGATGCTGTTATGGCTGAAATATTGCCCCATATAACTAATAAAATAATAGCTTCGGTATTAAGCGGTATTACGTTAGAATATCTTAATAAAAAAGTTGACGGCACCAATACGGTATTACGCCTAATGCCTAATATTGCAGCACAGTTTGGGGCTTCGGCTACATGTATCTCGGCCCGTACGGCCGATTTGCCAAAAGCAAATGTGGTAACAGAACTTTTTAATAAAATAGGTACAGCAGTTATTATTGATGAAAAACTAATGGATGCGGGTACTGTGCTCGGCGCCTGCGGTACTGCTTTTGCCCTGCGTTACATTCGCGCCAGTATGCAGGCCGGTATAGAAATAGGCTTTGACGCGAAAACCGCCCTTGCTATTGCGGCACAAACAGCCTTAGGGGCTACAGAAATGCTGCTGAACCAACAGGTGCACCCGGAGCAGCTTATTGATAAAGTTACCACGCCACAGGGCTGTACCATTGCCGGGCTAAATGAAATGGAACACCAGGGTTTTAGCTCTTCGCTAATAAAAGGAATTAAAGTATCGCTTCAGAATATTAAAAGTGAATAACATTACGGTAAATTTGGCTATTGTAATTTTGCAGAACTTGTTATTTTTGCTATTACAATAGCCAGAGATGCCAAAAAAAGACCCTGCACAAACAAGCCTTTTCCCGGAACAGTTGTTTGAATACCACGTGTTGATTTCGCCAACAGACGAAGTTATAGAGCATGTTGATATGTTAAAGGCACGGCTTAATGATATTATTGATATTGGCGCTTTTAATATAAAATCGATAGCGCACATCTCGTTATTTAAATACGAAGCCTATCAGTCAGTAAACGTGAAAGAGGTCTTTACCAAAGGTGCTGCGCTGAGCGAAATAATGCCGTTTTTAATAAAGATAGAAGGCTGTAAAGTTTTTTCAGCAGGCGATAGCCGTTCTTTGGTACTAGAGATTATCAACCCGCAACCTATAGATTATCTTGCCGCACTTCTTAACCCTGCAAAAAAGCGTAAGCCCAAAAAACCGGTAAAACAAACCAGCATATTAGATAAACCGGTAAAAAAACCGGCTACCATACACCCGCATATTACAATTGCCAGAAATATAGCTGCTGAAGAACTGGCTCTGGTTACCGATCTTTCAGCGTTTGATTATAAGGCAGAATTTTTATGCGACCGGATTACCATATTAAAGCGCCCGGCAGGCACAACCCGCCATTTTTCGCCCGGCGGCTATATAAAATTGGGTAAATAGCAAAAAGAATTGGTTATACTATTATGGCTAATAAGTTCGCCCTTAAAACATTAATTAAGCCTGCTTAAAAATAGATGGTTTTTATTTGCACTATATAAAAAATAGTAGTAATATTGCACCCACAAAACTGGTCCTATAGCTCAGTTGGTTAGAGCACCTGACTCATAATCAGGTGGTCCCTGGTTCGAGCCCAGGTGGGACCACAGTTTTAAAGTAAAAGCCTTACAGAGATGTGAGGCTTTTTTTTGATTAGATCATTTATAAAGTATTTACTTCTGCACTATTTTAAAAAAGAATCTTTTCCTTATAAAGTTTAAATTGTATCTTTAGGTAACAATTTGTTTTATAACCTAAGCAATTTAAATTAACTATAAATGGCATTTATAGATTATTACGAAATATTGGGGCTGACAAAATCAGCTACTGAGAGCGATATAAAGAAAGCCTACAGAAAATTAGCCCGCAAATACCATCCTGACCTCAATCCTAATGATAAGGAAGCTGAACAAAAATTTAAACAAATTAACGAGGCTAATGAGGTGCTAAGCAATGCTGAAAATCGTAAAAAATATGATAAATACGGCAAGGATTGGAAACATGCCGATGAATTTGAAAAGGCAGGTTACAACCCCAACCAGCAGCAACGCAGTTATAGCAGCAACGCAGGCGGGAATCCTTTTGAAGGTTTTTCCGGTAACTCAGCCAATTTTGACGGGGAAGATTTCTCAGACTTTTTTCAGGGCATGTTTGGTGGGCAACGTGGCGGCAGGCAGGCGCGTTTTCGTGGCCAGGACCTAAATGCAGAATTGCACCTTAACCTCAGGGATGTATATACAACGCATAAACGAACGCTATCTGTAAACGGAAAAAACATACGTATTACGATACCTGCAGGTGTAGAAAACGGGCAGGTTATAAAAATAGCAGGTCATGGCGGCCCCGGCGCTAATAATGGCCCGGCAGGCGACTTATATATTACCTTTACCATTGCAGATGACCCCGGATTTAAGCGGGATGCCAGCAACCTATATGCCGACGCTGAAGTTGACCTGTACACAGCGATTTTAGGGGGCGATATTATAGTGGGCACTTTTGATGGAAAAGCTAAGCTTAAAGTTAAGCCGGGGACTCAAAACGGTACTAAGGTAAAGTTGAAGGGAAAAGGTTTCCCCATATATAAAAAGGAAGGGAGTTTTGGAGATTTGTACATAACTTATGAGGTGAAAATTCCGGAACATCTTTCTGATAAGGAAAAAGAACTGTTTACTGAACTTTCAAAATTGCATAAATAATGGAAACAGAAAACCTGGTACTGGTAGAGCAGTTTTGCGCTTACCATAACGTAGAAATTACATTTATTAATGCTTTGCAGGATTATGGGCTTGTGGAGATAGTTACAGTTAAACAAAACAATTATCTGCCTTATGAAAGGGTTAAAGATGTAGAAAAAATGATAAGGCTGCATTACGAAATGGATATTAACCTTGAAGGGATAGATGCTATTGCAAACCTTTTAAACAGGGTAGAGGCCTTACAGGGCGAATTAAATATGGTGAGGAACAGGCTGCGTTTTTATGAAAAATAATATGAAGAAAATTGAGCATATAGGTATTGCAGTTAAAGATATAGAAGCTTCTAATAAACTATTTGAGAAATTGTTTGGTGCATCTGCTTATAAAACAGAAGAGGTAGCCAGCGAGGGGGTTAAAACATCTTTTTTTATGAATGGGCCTAATAAAATTGAATTGCTGGAAGCCACAAGCCCCGATAGCCCGATAGCTAAATTTTTAGAAAAAAAAGGCGAAGGCATACACCATATTGCTTTTGATGTGGAAGATATTATAAGCGAAACGGCACGGCTTAAACGTGAAGGTTTTAAAGTTATAAACGAAAGCCCAAAACAGGGAGCGGATAATAAACTGGTGGTTTTTTTACACCCTAAAGATACAAATGGGGTGTTAATAGAATTGTGCCAGGAAATACAGCCGCAGTAACTTTAGCCGCTATTGATAGACCTGAAACCATAAATTGAGTACTTTTGCACAATGGAAACAAACAGGCAAAAAAAAATAGGCAACCTGCTACAAAAAGATTTAGTAGATATACTACAGGGCGAGGTGCGTAAAAATGCTATACCAAACCTTGTCATTTCAATATCTAAAGTGGCAGTAACATCAGACCTTTCTATTGCAAAAGTATACTTAAGTGTTTTTCCGTCAGAAAAAGCGGCAGAAATGCTTGCAGCAATAAAAAGTAATGCGCCTTTAATAAAGCATGACCTTTCTCAAAGGGTAAAACTACAGTTGCGTAAGGTGCCTAACCTTATTTTTTATATTGATGACACCCTGGACAAGATTGAAAAAATAGACCGGGAGCTTACAGGTGAAAACAACCCGATAGCCAACCCGGAGTTATTGGCAAAAAGAAAGAAACTTTAACCCTTGAGGTTTTCGCTTTACATAGCGCGCCGGTATACTATAAGCCGCAGTAAAAGTACAGCGGTTAATATTATTACAATTATAGCCACCTTGGGCATAATTGCCAGTACGGCAGCGCTTTTTATTATTATGAGCGCGTTTAGCGGGTTGCGCGAGTTCAGTGTTTCTTTTACCAATGCTACAGACCCTGATTTAAAGCTCACTACAGCGGTGGGTAAGTCTTTTACCATATCGCCACAGCAACAGCAGCAGCTTAACGGTATAAAAGCCATACAGGCCTGTAGCCGTGTGGTAGAAGAGCGGGTTCTTTTTTATTTTGATAATAAAGAGCAGGTATCCTACCTTAAAGGAGTAGACAGCCTGTATACCACAGTAAGCCCTATTAAAGAACATCTTGCCGGCGGGCAATGGATAGAACCTTATAACTATCATGCCGTGGTTGGTGGCGGTATCTTTACAAACCTGTCTTTAGGATTGTTTGATATGAACCGGTCACTTGAGGTATATGTGCCAAAACCCGGAAAAGGTACCGTAGGTGAAAAAGATTTTAATAAAGAGGCACTCATGGTGGTTGGGGTTTACCTTATTAATGATGACGTAGACAGTAAATATGTGTTCTGCGACCTTGAACTTGCACAGAAACTCCTACAATTTAAAGAAAACCAGTACACTTCGCTTGAAATGAAACTGGCTCCCGGAGCCGATGAAAATGATGTAAAACAACAACTCACAAAAATATTTGGTGATAATATAGTATTGCGAAACCGTGCACAACTTAACGATTCGCTGTACAAAATGCTGAATGCCGAAAACCTGGTTACCTACCTTTTTTGTTTTCTGGTAGTGGTGTTGGCACTGTTTTGCCTTGCCGGGGCACTTATTATGCTTATACTTGATAAAAAAGAGAATATTAAAACCATGTACAGCCTGGGCGCTGAGGTTAAAAATATCCGTCGGATATTTTTATATCAGGGTATATTCATTACTTCTATAGGGGCTTTTTTCGGTCTGGCGCTTTCATCCCTTATTATTTTTTTACAGCAGCAATTTGCTTTGGTATTAATAACGCCTACTATGGCTTATCCGGTAGCATTTACCATGTTTAATGTGCTTATAGTACTCGCCACTATCTTTGGGCTGGGTATTATAGCCTCGTATATTGCAGCTACGCGAGTAAATAAAAAACTGTTGGAAAATTCATAATAAAGTAATCCTGATTTTGGGGTTTTAATTTATATTTGCGTTCCATACTTAGGAATTATGATAGTTTGTAAGCCGTAACCTTCTGACGCTGAATTTATTTAATTTTTAGGCAAACCATTGCCCGTACTATTTTAACGTTATTTCCTTTTATATAAAAATGGCACAGATTGCAAATACCCAAAACGGGTTGTCACGTTTTTTTGGATTATTGAAACAGGCTATACGCGGCGGAAATATATATTTTACCACGGGCAGCATCCGCAGGGCGGTACTATTACTAGCCATCCCCATGATGCTGGAAATGGCTATGGAATCGGTATTTGCACTGGTAGACCTTTATTTTGTGGGCCACCTTGAAAACAGCAGTTTTGCGCTGCAAACAGTAGGGCTTACAGAATCGGTACTTACAATTATTTACTCTATTGCTATAGGCATGAGTATGGCGGCTACGGCTGTTGTAGCACGCCGCGTGGGTGAAAAGAACATAGAAGCAGCCTCTAAAGCAGGCATGCAGGCTATAGTTATTGCAGTGGGTATTACACTTATTATAGCCGTTTCAGGATTTGTTTTTGCTACCGATATATTAGTTGCCATGGGCTCTTCCCGTGAGTCGGCTTTATTTGGTATCAGGTTTGTGCGTATTATGATGGGGGGCAGTTTTGTTATTATGCTGCTTTTTCTTTTTAACGGAATTTTTCGTGGCGCAGGCAATGCCGCTATGGCCATGAAAAGCCTTTGGATCGCTAACATTATAAATATCATATTATGCCCTGTTTTTATAAACGGTTTTGGGCCTATACCGGCATTTGGGTTAACAGGTGCCGCTATTGCTACTACCCTTGGCAGGGGGCTTGGGGTACTCTACCAGCTGTATATCCTTTTTAATGGTAGAGGAATGCTTAAAGTGGCAATTGCTTATTTTATACCTGACTTTAAACAGATAAAAGCATTATTAAAAGTTGCCGCCCCCGGTATATTACAATTTGTAATAGCTTCCTGTAGCTGGATTTTTTTAGCAAGGCTGGTAGCAAAAACCGGCGGAGACGAAGGCTCGGCCGGATACCAGAGTGCCCTGCGCATCATGATTTTTTTTATGCTACCTGCATGGGGCTTAGTAATGCTGCTGCTACACTGGTAGGGCAAAACCTGGGGGCAAAAAATATAGAGCGTGCCGAGAGGTCAGTTTTTGTAACGGCAAAATTTAATGTGATATACATGCTTAGCATTACGGTAATAAGTCTTTTGTGCGCTGAATCTATTATGGGCTTTTTTACTGATGATGCCATAGTACATGCCATAGCTGTAAAAGCAGTGCGTATATTAAGCGTATCTTTTGCTTTTTACGGAATTGGTATGGTGCTTATTAATGCTTTTAATGGGGCAGGTGATACCAAAACCCCTACATGGGTGAATTTTTTTGGTTTCTGGCTGTTCCAGATACCATTAGCTTATGTGCTTGCGGTTTATTTTAATTTGGGGCCATTAGGTGTATTTATTGCCATACTACAGCTGAAACGGCTATGACCATAGCCAGTATTATTTTATTCCGCAAAGGCAGGTGGAAGCATGTAGAGGTGTGATAAATTTTTTTCTTTTTATTTAATAAACTATTGGCTTACGATGCTAAATTTCTCCAGCACTTCATCCAGTACGGCATATACATCGGCGGGATTATCAAGTGTTACCATACGCTGGCGGTATTCTTTAAAGTGCGGTATGCCTTTAAAATAGTTGGTATAATGCCTGCGTGTTTCTACCACACCTACACGCTCACCTTTCCAGTCTATCGACCACGTTAAGTGATTACTTGCTGCCTTTACCCTATCCTCTATTGTTGGAGCAGGCAGATGTTCGCCTGTTGCAAAAAAATGTTTTATCTCATTAAATATCCAGGGGTATCCAATGGCCGCACGGCCAATCATAATACCATCAAGCCCGTATTTATTTTTATATTCCAGCGCCTTTTCGGGGCTGTCTATGTCGCCATTACCAAAAATAGGTATGCTTATGCGCGGGTTGTTCTTTACTTTGGCAATAGGTTCCCAGTCGGCTTCGCCCTTATACATTTGTGCGCGGGTACGCCCGTGTATGGTTAATGCTTTTATACCTACATCCTGCAGGCGTTCGGCAACTTCATAAATATTTATGGAATCTTCATCCCAGCCCAAACGCGTTTTTACGGTTACGGGCAGGCTGGTACTGTTTACCACGGCTTTGGTAAGGCGCACCATAAGGTCAATATCCTTTAATACACCGGCCCCGGCGCCTTTACACACCACCTTTTTCACAGGGCAGCCAAAATTAATATCAACAAGATCCGGGTTTACCGTTTCTACAATTTTGGCCGACATAGCCATGGCCTCTTCATCGCCACCAAAAATCTGTATGCCTACCGGGCGCTCATAATCAAAAATATCCAGCTTTTGGCGGCTCTTCATCGCATCTCGAATTAAGCCTTCGCTCGAAATAAACTCACTGTACATTAAATCGGCTCCGTGTTCTTTACAAAGCCTGCGAAAGGGAGGGTCGCTCACATCTTCCATAGGTGCCAGCAACAGCGGGAATTCCGGGAGTTCTATAGTGCCGATTTTTACCATCACTCAAAAAATTTACTGCAAAATTACGATAAATTTGTGAGTAACTCATTTGTGATAAATTTTATAGATGATGCTATAGTCATATAAGATTGTATTGTGAATGGCATCTTCATTTTTCAAGGTACATTTGTTCTGTCAATAGCTAACAGTGTCCCCTACAATGCTTTTGATAATGAATTACCTCAATTTGAATTTATAATGCTATATAACAGCGTACTTCCCCAGGTAACGCTGTTTTTTTTGCATTAACCCTTAAACTATAACGTTTTAGTTGATAACTTTTTCCTGTTTTTATAATTTTATGTGATTAAAGTTCGTCTTTTTAATTTATTTCTTTGTTAATTTGCAACGTCTTTTAAAAAAAGTTGTCAAAGCTTAATATTTCACATTTTAAATATTACAGGCTATTTTACTTTATAAAGTGCAAAATGTACCCCCCAAAAACATTTTGCACTTTTTTATTTTTATTCAATTGCAATATTGATTTATAGTGTGTTGCAAATGCGTAACTTTACTTATATTTGCCGATTAAACCCGGGTGTGCCGTGTGAGCAGGGCGCGCGCAGATTATTTACTACATAACGAAGATGAAGAACATAAGGAATTTTTGCATTATTGCCCATATTGATCACGGTAAAAGTACCCTTGCCGACAGGCTGCTGGATGCTACCCAAACCGTAACCGCGCGCGAACAGCAGGCGCAATTGCTGGATAATATGGACCTGGAGCGTGAAAGGGGCATTACAATAAAAAGCCATGCCATACAAATGGACTATATGTATAATGGCGAAAAATATACCCTAAACCTTATTGATACTCCCGGACACGTAGATTTCAGCTATGAGGTGTCACGATCTATTGCGGCGTGCGAAGGTGCCTTGCTTATTGTTGATGCTGCACAAAGTATACAGGCGCAAACCATTAGTAATCTGTACCTGGCATTGGAAAATGACCTGGAAATTATTCCGGTGTTAAATAAAATTGACCTGCCGAGTGCCAACCCGGAAGAGGTGAGCGATGATATTGTGGAGCTGCTGGGCTGTAATCATGAAGATATTATTCCTGCCAGTGGTAAAACAGGCTTTGGGGTAGATAAAATATTAGAGGCCATTATAGAGCGTATTCCCGCGCCAAAAGGTAATGAAGAGGAGCCGTTGCAGGCACTTATTTTTGATTCGGTGTATAACCCTTTTAGAGGTATTGAGGTAATTTTCCGTGTAATAAACGGTACTATTTCCAAAGGGCAGAAGATAAAATTTATGGCGACAGGCAAAGAGTATTTTGCCGACGAAATTGGTACGCTTAAGCTGAACCAGGTGCCAAAACAGGTAATAAAAAGCGGCGATGTGGGTTACCTTATTTCGGGGATAAAAGAAGCCCGCGAGGTAAAAGTGGGTGATACCCTTACCGATGCAAAAACGCCAACTAAAAATATGATTGCCGGTTTTGAAAACGTAAAGCCGATGGTATTTGCGGGTATATATCCGGTGGATACTGAAGATTACGAAGAACTGCGCAACAGTATGGAGAAACTGCAGCTTAACGATGCCTCACTGGTATTTACGGCAGAAAGTTCTGCGGCGCTGGGCTTTGGTTTCCGATGCGGATTCCTGGGTATGCTGCACATGGAGATTGTGCAGGAGCGTTTGGAGCGTGAGTTTAACATGACGGTGATTACTACGGTACCCAACGTGTCTTACTTTGCCTATACTAAAAAAGACCCCGAAACAGCTTTTATAGTAAATAATCCAAGCGACTTGCCCGAGCCGAGTAAACTTGACAGGGTAGAGGAGCCATATATAAAAGCTACTATAATTACCAAGAGCGATTTTGTGGGCCAGGTAATGAGCCTGTGTATTGAAAAGCGGGGGCAGATTACCAACCAAACCTATCTTACGCCAGAGCGGGTAGAGCTTACTTTTGATATTCCGCTTGCCGAAATTGTATTTGATTTTTATGACAGGCTGAAAACGGTATCTAAAGGGTATGCCTCCTTTGATTACCACCCCATAGGTATGCGCATTAGTAAACTGGTACGGCTGGATGTGCTGCTTAATGCCCAGAATGTTGATGCGCTTAGTGCGCTGATACATGAGGATAACGCCTACCACATTGGTAAAAAAATGTGCGAAAAGCTGAAAGAGCTTATACCACGCCAGCAGTTTGATATACCCATACAGGCGGCTATTGGCGCCAAGATTATAGCGCGCGAAACCATTAAGGCCCTGCGTAAAGACGTTACCGCCAAGTGTTACGGTGGTGATATATCGCGTAAGCGTAAACTACTGGAAAAGCAGAAGGCCGGTAAAAAGCGTATGCGCCAAGTGGGTAACGTAGAGATACCACAGCAGGCATTTATGGCGGTATTGAAGCTGAATGATTAGATATTAGTATTAAGTATTGAGAACAAAGTATTAAGATAAAATATTATAGATAACAGACCCGGTGCAGATGTGCCGGGTTTTTTGTTATATTAGTTTAAAATTTATATTCATTCAATGACTGTTAATGAATTACGTGAATCAATAAGTGTTGGTAAAAGGAACTTTAGTAATCAAAAATTTACTTCTAACATTTCCATAAAACAGGGCGATTTAGAGCGTGTTGATTATTGCAAATTCTATGATTGCATTTTTGAAAGAAAATTAATACTTAAAGATTTAAATAGTAGAACTATTAAATTTCAAAACTGTACTTTTAATAATAGTGTCACTTTTGAAAATTGCAATTTGCATGAACTATCGATAACAGGTATTAAGTCAATTAAAGAGTTAAGAATATCAGATTCCATATTTAATAGTGTAAGATTAAATAGTTCAGATTTTATTAATAGTGATTTTTTTTTAATTAATAATTATATAAGAGTTGATTTAAACTGTTCAGAAATGATGATCAATTCGGGTAAATTTATTATTAATTCAAGGGATAAGAATGAGAATTCGACAATTAAAGCCGATTTTAGAAATTCCTTTTTTGACGAATTTATTTTGTTAGGCAATTTAAATGAGTTATTGTTTCAGGGATCAAGAATTAAAAAACTATCATTTGAGCACGTAAATGTAAACAAAGCTTATTTCAAAAATTCTGAATTTGGCAAAGAGGCTTTATTTTATAATTGTAACTTTAATTTTAATGTAAGTTTTTCAAATATAAAATGTAAAATAGGAGAATTTAGAATTCAAATCTGTACAGTAAAAGGTAATTCATACTTCAATAATGCAGTTTTTGATAAACTATTTATATCTGACACAGTTTTTGAGTCACGATCATCGTTTAATAATGTTGCTATAAATCATTTTGAATTATACTTGGTGAATTTTTTAAAACCCGTCTATTTTGATGAATTAAAAATAGGAATCATTAAAGACTGTAACCGCGCTACGTTAAGGACAATAAAACAAGAACTCCAAAAAACAGATAATAGAATAGATTATAATCGGTTCAGAGGGTATGAACTACAAGCTTATTACAAAGAGCTTAAGTGGAACGGAAATTTTAGGGATAAATTCATTTTAGGTGCTACATGGTTAGCCACAGGTTTTGACCATAGTTGGCGCAAGGCTTTAGCCTTTACAATTTTCTTCGGCTTATTTTGGTATTCGATATTATACTTTTGGGAATATCATGGCGCATTTGATATAACTGAAATCAATACTTATTTCGTTGGCGCATTCCGGTTCTTCTTGATAACAAACTTTTCAAGCCCTTTTGATAATGGAGAATATTTAAAAAATGCAGCATATTGGCTTCCATTTGTGTTTGGCAAAATATTCATTGCCTTTGGCATTTATGAAATGATACAGGCATTTAGGAAGTTTAAAGTATAATTACTGAGAAAGAGGGATTCGAACCCCCGGATTTAATTTATAAACTTTTGCTACTCTGCAACTTTAAACTAATATAAGGATGTAAAAGATTACTACGCTCCGTTACACTACGCTCGTAATGACAGCAATACGTCATTGCGGAGGAACGACAAAGCAATCTGTTTTAACTTTATAACTTTCTAACTAAATCGTACCTTTACAACTTTAAAAACTTTACTACTTTAGACTAAATATGTTAGAAGATAAAAACCAGCAGCGCACCAGCCTGGCAAGCCTTGGCGAATTCGGATTGATTGACCACCTTACACAGGGTATAGAACTTAAGCAGCCCGGTACCCTTACCGGTATTGGAGATGATGCCGCGGTGCTTGATTTTAAAGACAAAAAAACGGTGGTAAGTACCGATATGCTGGTAGAAGGCGTACATTTTGACCTTGCGTATATGCCGCTAAAGCATTTAGGCTACAAAGCCGTGGTGGTAAACATCAGCGATATTTGCGCCATGAATGCCACACCTACGCAAATAACGGTATCGGTTGCGGTATCTAACCGTTTCCCTTTAGAGGCGCTGGAAGAGTTGTATGGCGGTATTAAACTGGCCGCTAAAACCTACGGGGTTGATATTGTAGGTGGCGATACTACATCATCTCAAAAAGGAATGATACTCAGCATTACCGCTTTGGGCGAAGCTCAGGCCGAAGAGATTACCTACCGCAACGGCGCCGGCGATAGCGACCTGCTTATAGTAACCGGAGATATTGGTGCTGCCTATATGGGGCTACAGGTTTTAGAGCGTGAGAAAGAAGTGTTTAAAGTAAACCCTAACAACCAGCCCGATCTTGATGCGTATACGTATTTGATAGAACGCCAGCTTAAACCGGAGGCACGTAAGGATATTAAAGCATTACTAAAATCGCTGGAAATACAACCTACAGCAATGATTGATGTTTCTGACGGGCTTTCGTCAGAAATTATACATATCTGCAAACAAAGCGGCGTGGGCTGTAATTTATACGAAGAGAAAATTCCGGCAGACCCACAGCTTATAAGTGCCTGCGAAGAATTTAATATAGATATTACCACAGTAGCCATAAACGGCGGCGAGGATTACGAATTGCTTTTTACCATAAAGATGGAAGATTATGATAAGCTAAAAGGCAACCCTAATTTTACCGTAATCGGCCATATGGCAAAAGAAAGCGAGGGTGTACACCTTATTACCCGTGCCAACACTAAAATTCCCCTTAAGTCGCGGGGCTGGAATGCATTGCAGGAAGAATAATTTCAGGAAATTTTAATGCATAATCAAAATAGTAGTTTTTTAAATTTAACATAAAAAATCTGCTGTTATAGCATTTTTACGATTTTTAAAACAAAACCGCTGTTTTACTTATACTATTGGTAACATTTATACTGCGCTTTACGTATAATTATAAAGTAAGATACTTATTACTAGACTACAGATGTTTTAATAGTAGGGTTATACACGACATTATTGTTATATAAATAGCAAGTTAGTGTTAAATGAGTTTTTTTAACACATTACAATATTACATTTGCGCCATTAAATGCATATAGAGTTGTAAGATACATATAATTATCTAATTAATAGATATTTTATTTTAAAAATAGATAAAATTTAAATAATTGTGTTTTTTACTTGTTAAAAATTGGTGAAATTTTATCAAATCTCCTTGTTAAGGTGATTTAATCAATATTTTAGCAAAATGAAGTGAAATTGTTGTTAAATTATATACTTGCCTATAATAAGTTGTGATATAATATTTTATGAGTATAATTAGTTTGTTGGTGTGGTTATGAAAAAAAAGTTATTACTTGTAGCCTTTTTATTTTGTTTAAAAGGGTTTTCTCAAAACATTAGTGTGAATCCTAATATGTCTGCCGCACAATTGGTAGATGAATTAGTGGAGTCAGACTGTTTGCTTCAGATATCTAACATTTCCAAAACCACAGGTACTAACTTTGGGTATGCGGCAGGAAATGGGCTAGGGTATTTTACCAATACAAACCCAAATTTCCCAATGTCCAGCGGTGTTGTGTTAACCTCAGGAAGTTCAGTTGCTGCACAGGGTCCTAATACTACTGTTTCCAGTTTTTACGATATTCCGCATCTTTGGGTAGGCGATGCACAATTTAATGCTGCTTTTGCTGCGGGGGGTGTTCCTGTTAACTCGCATAATGCTACAATACTTGAGTTTGATTTTGTAGCAGCATCACCCAACTTATCCATTCCTTATATATTTGCTTCAGAGGAGTATGGCGCTTTTCAATGCGAATCAAAAGACGGTTTAGCTATTTTGCTTACAAACCTTACGGAAGGTACCCCGGCACAAAATATTGCTAAGGTACCCGGTACAAACCAACCCGTATCGGTAACTACAGTACGAAATGTGTTAAATAATTCGGGCTGTTCCTCTCAAAATTCACAATATTTTGGCACTTTTAATGGTGGAGGTGCTGCTGCCACCGCACCTATAAATTTTGAAGGGCAAACCATAATGCTAACTGCTACGGCCACACTTATACCGGGTAATACGTATCACATTAAAGTAGTTATTGCAGATGATGGCGGGACTTCCGGTACGGATGGCGAATATGACTCGGCTGTTTTCTTCCCTTCGGGAAGTTTTGATTTAGGTCAGCAGGTTGTAGGGCCAGACATGAGTTTTGCCAACGGTACGGCACTTTGTGCGGGCGATACTTATACTATTGATACGCAATTAAATCCTTCGGTTTATAACCTTTCCTGGACAAAAGGCAACAGTCCATTTCCGGGAGGTGCCAGTGTTACAATTTCTGAGCCTGATACTTATGCGCTTAGTATTACAAATCCAAACACAGGGTGTAGTGTGGTGCAGGAAGTGGTTGTTGACTATGCGCCACAATTGATGCCCGGCGCCCCTAATAATCTATATGCCTGCGATGATGGTTCTGGATCTTATAGTTATAATTTATCGCAAAATACAACAATAGTTAAGTCAGGACTTAACCCGCAAACTATTGTTACTTATCATGCTACACAAGATGATGCAAATAATAATGCAAATGCATTGCCATTTAATTATATAACCAACAATCCAGGAACCATCTGGGTACGGGTTAAAAGTCATAACAGCAGCTGTTATGTTGTATTATCTTTTCAGTTGCTTACAATGCCCGAGCCTGTTGCAGTACAACCCGCTTCCGGACTTACACTTTGTGAATCATCCCCCGGTTCAGGTACGGCTGTTTTTAATATCAGTCAGCTTACTTCTATCATATTAGGCAATGAGCCTGCTTCGCAAAATACGGTATCTTATTTTATCAATATGAGTAATGCTGTAAATAATGTTTCGGCAATTACTTCACCGGGAAGCTATACAAGCGCAACACAAACTATTTATGCAAGGCTGACAAGAAATTTTGATGATAAATGTTATGATATTGTAAGCTTTACTATAACCGTAGTGCCGCTTCCGGTAATTGATGATGTAGAAAATGTACAGGCTTGTGATAGTTATACCCTGCCAAATTTATCGGCAGGTAATTATTATACTATGCCTAATGGCAATGGGACGATGCTTAATCCGGGTGATGTTATTACCTCAAGCCAGACTATTTATGTATATGCTACAACAAATACCAACCCTGCATGCAGTGCCCAAGATAGTTTTACAGTAGAAATTATATCAGCAGGCGGTACACCCGAAGATGTTATTGCCTGCCAAAGCTACACATTGCCTGCACTGCCTTCGGGCCAGCACTATTATAACGGAGCCAACGGCAGCGGCGGGGAGATACCTGCAGGGACTGTGATAACTTCTACACAAGTGGTGTATTTTTATATTCCTGCCGCAGCACTTTGTACCGCTAATGAATTTTTTACGGTTACCATTACTACAACCCCTCTAATTGATGAGCCTGAAGATGTAAATGTTTGTACGCAAACCTATACCCTTCCTGCCCTTACTAACGGGTCATATTATACTGAGCCGGATGGCGGCGGTACACAGTTATTTGCAGGGGATGTTATTTCATCGTCACAGACTCTATATGTGTATAGCGGAAACCCCAATTCGGCACAATGTACTGCCGAAAATAGCTTTACAGTAACGATAAGTTATGTTTCCCCTATTACACCTGTTGATGATGTGGAGAAATGCAATAACTATATACTGCCACAGTTGCAAGAGGGGCAGCAATACCGTACACATCCGGGAGGCGGTGGTAACCAGATAGATGCAGGCAGCAACATAACCAGTAGCCAGACTATTTATATATATGCACAAAGCCCAACCAACGCAGACTGTTACCAGGAAGAGAGTTTTACAGTAACCATCAACCCTTTACCTCCTCTTTCTCCCATATCAAACGTTACCGCCTGCAATAGCTATACCCTGCCTGCATTACCAACAGGTGTAAATTATTATAATGGTAATAACCCTTCGCCAAACAGCCTTATACCTCAGGGTAGCGTGATTACACAAACTCAACAAATATTTGCGATAACTTCTCCAAATGCTTTTGGCTGCATACGGAGAAGAAGTTTTACAGTAACTATAATAGGAAGCGACCCTCCGCCTAACCCAGGAAATCAGACGGTATGTAGTAGTTATACACTGCCATCATTGCTGGGCAGTTCAAAATATTTTTCGCAATCTGGGGGTGTGGGCCAAATTTCTACGGGATCAAGTATCACCAGTACACAGACAATATACGTATATGTTGAGGATGAGAATGACCCCACATGTAATGCTGAAAGCAGTTTTGTTGTAACAGTAATACAACCACCAGCATTACCTGCCACATCAAATGTAATAGCCTGTAATAGCTATACATTGCCACCACTTTCATCAGGAGGGTATTATGCACAGCCTGATGGGCAAAGCCCTATTGCGGCAGGAACGCAAATAACAAGTACACAAACTGTATATGTATGGGCGGTTACTAATACAACACCTTCATGCACTAACCAGTCATCATTCACTGTAACTATTATTAATGGTTCAATAGCTCCGGAAAATGTTACCGCATGTGGCAGTTATACGTTACCTGACCTACCTGTTGGTAACTATTATTCTTCTCCAAACGGTGTAGGGCCAATACCGGTTGGCACAGCCATTACATCAACACAAAATGTGTATACCTATGCCAATGTAACCAGTGGGGCGAACTGTACGGCTAATAACTATTTTACAGTTACTATAGAGCCTGCAATAATAGTAGATGGTCCTCCTGATGTTAGTGTATGTGGAAGTTATATATTGCCTCCACTCAGTAATGGTTCTTATTATACCGGCTCATTGGGTACAGGTACACAGTATAACCCTGGTGATGTAATTACAGCAACAGATGTTATATATATATACGCTTCTAATCCCAATGTACCCGGATGTTATGATGAGAGTAACTTTAAGGTAACAATTATCAACATAGATGTAGCAGATATCCCTGATCAGCTTGTCTGTGAGCAGGAAGGCTTTGCATTGCCTGCGCTTGCACAGGGTAACTATTATACACTGCCAGGCGGGCCATCAGGCGGTGGTACACAGCTTTTTCCTAATGATATTATTACAACAGACCAAACTATATATATATATGCGCAAACCAATACAAACCCGGTTTGTTCTGATGAAGAAAGTTTTACTGTAACCATTAAACCAGCTCCGGCAATTGCCGATCCCGGTATTGTAGTAGTATGTGGTGGCTATACATTACCTGCCTTAACAGTAGGAGAGTATTTTACAGGTCCGGGCGGAACAGGAACACAGTATCAGCCGGGAGATGAAATTACAACAACTCAGGATATCTATATTTATGCTGAATCTGGTGGATTGCCTAATTGTGTAGCCGAAAATGTATTTCAGGTAGTTGTAAATCCCGAACCGCCTGACGATGTTTGGGCCTGTGACAGCTACATGCTTCCACAACTTCCTTTCGGTAATTATTTTACAGCCCCTGCGGGGGGTGGGCAGCCCATGTTTGCAGGTGATGTAATTACTACCACACAGGATGTATATGTATATGTACAAAGCACTTCGGTGCCTAACTGTACCGATAACAACTTTTTTACCATAACAATAAGTGTAACACCAGATGTATTGCCTATAGAGGACGTTGAGGTTTGTGATTCGTATCAACTCCCTGAGCTGTCTGTAGGTAACTATTATACCGGACCGGGAGGTACCGGTACTGTACTGCCTGAAGGTAGTTATATCACATCAAGCCAAACAGTATATGTTTATGCACAAACAGGAACGGTGCCTAACTGTACCGATGAAGAAAGTTTTGATGTATTAGTGCATGTTACTCCGGTGCCTGATGCCCGTTCTATTGTGGAACGATGTTTTTCTTATGAACTGGACGAACTTGTAACAGGTGATTATTATGCTTTATCAGGAGGGCCGGATGTGCCCGGTCAGGTTGCTTATTTTGCCGGTGATGTGATTACGAGTACCATGACAATGTATATTTATACCGAGTCTCCAACAAGTTCAGATTGCTGGGCAGAAAATAGCTTTAATATTGTTATTTATTCTATTGAGGCAGATGACCCGGGCACTGTTGAAGCTTGCGATGTATATACATTGCCAGCATTGGGTGTGGGCGATTATTATACCCTGCCGGGTGGGCCATCTACCGCTGGTCAGCAGCTTATTGCTCCCGGAACTGATGTTACCACAGACACTACACTATATATTTATGCAGAACTTGGGGGAAGGATAAACTGTAATGATGAAAATGAATTTAATATCATCATCAACCAGACTCCACAGGTTGATGATACCCAGGAAGACCTTTCGGTGTGCTTTACGTATACCCTCCCAGTGCTGAATGTAGGGGAGTATTTTACAGCATCAGGAGGTCAGGGCCAGCAGATGTTTGCAGGAGATGAAATTACTTCTTCGCAAACCATATATATCTATGCAGCTACAGGTACTGGCAATATGTGTTGGGATGAGCATAGCTATTTTGTTACCGTAAATTCTGTTGAGGTTGTAGATGTTGAAGACTTTTATGCATGTGAAAGTTATACTTTACCTGCCCTTGCAGTGGGTAATTACTTTACACAGCCCGGAGGCCAGGGTACTATGCTGCCTTTTGGTACTGTAATTACTACTGACAGCACAATCTATATATATGCCGAAACCAATACGGTACCTAATTGTACCGATGAAGATGATTTTACCGTTACTATTGTACCCCGCCCAGTTGCTATACAGCCAGATCCTTTGGTAACTTGTGGTATAGATGATATAGGGCATGGGGTTTTTAACTTGCTTCCCGGTATGGAGCAGGCTCTGGGTACCCAGCCTAATGTGGCATATACTATTTATGAAACCCAGGAAGATGCTGATTTTGGAAATAGCCCGATTACAGATTTCTTAGCGTATTACAATATAGAGGCGTTTTCACAAACTCTGTACATCAGGCTTGAGTCAACATTTGAAAACGGCTGTTACACCACGATACCTATTCAACTAATTGTAAACCCAAGGCCTATAGCAATAACCCCTGCTGATTATGCCCTGTGTGACAACGGCCAGAACGATACTGACGGGCAGGCCATTTTTGACCTTGGTACAGTGCATGATGAGGTGTTAGGAACCATGAACCCAACATTATTTACCGTGAGCTACTACGATGATGAGACGAATGCCGAAAACGGCGTATCGCCCATTACTAATCCGGGAGCCTATTTAAGCGGTACTGCTGTGATATATATAAGGGTAACCAATAACGAAACCGGCTGTTATGATGTAGTGGCGCTGCAACTGATTGTCAACCCGCTTCCGGTGGTAAATGACCCGGTACCCTACAGCCTTTGCGATGTGAACAACCCGGGTGATGAGACTGAGGTGTTTGACCTTACTACTAAGATAGCAGAAATTACTGGTGGAGCAAATGGTATGAATGTTACCTTTAATCATACCTATAATGATGCTGTAGATAATGTAAATGAAATTACTACTCCGGATGCTTATAGTAATGTAAGCACGGTAGAAGCACTTTTTGTAAGAGTTACTGATGATGCTACAGGCTGCTACCGTATCGTATTACTGGATGTGCGTGTAGAGCCGCTACCGGTAATCGTGCCGCCTACCCAGGATGATTTAACCACCTGCGATACCAACGGTATGGGCATCGGGGTGTTTGACCTTGAGGCGCTGATAGAAGATATGGTAAACAACGGTGCAGGCCTTGAAGTGACCTTCCATGAAACCCCGGAAGACGCTCAAAATGATCTTAATGCCATACCAAATACAGGCGCTTATAACAATGCTTCGCCATTCCTGCAATTCTTATATGTACGGGTAGAAAATACCGTTACAGGATGCTTTAATACCTATCAGTTGTCCCTTATAGTAGAGCCTGCACCACAGGTGCCGGATATGGATGATATTGAATTGTGTGATGATACAGATAATAATAACCAGGATGGCCGGACTTATGTAGACCTTACCCAGCAAAATGGTGCTATAGAAGCCGTGTTGGGTACAGGATATACTATTGAGTATTTTACCAGCGAAGCCAATGCTGATGCAGGTACGCCTAAAATAATTACGCCTACCCATTATTTAGCCGCTAATGGACAGGTATTGTGGGTTCGTGTAGAAAATCCTGTTACCGAATGTTATAGTATTACAAGTTTCGAAATACTACTTCACACACCCGTTGATGTGGTAACCCCGACCCCTTTAGTATTGTGCAACGAAGCGTTGCCTAACGACGGGCAGACGGAGTTTAACCTTACCGTTAAGGATGAAGAGATCCTTGGGGTATGGGGCGTAGGCCAGGGCAACACGGTAACCTACTATGAAAGCCTTGCCGACCGGGATAACGACAACCCTATAGCCACCCCTGAGGCCTATACCAACCCGGCCCCGCCGCAGGGCAACCCCAAAACACTGCAGGTGGTGGTTACCACCCCTGAGGGCTGCAAAAGCTATACGACCCTTACCATTAAAGTGCTGCCGCTGCCGGTACCCGATACCACCCCGGATGCGCTGGTACAGTGTGATGACAACGGCAATGGCGACGGCGTGGAACCCTTTGACCTTACAGAGGCAGAGGATGACATCCGCAACAACGATAACAGTGTTATAATCACCTACTACACCAGTGAGGAAGATGCCGCCACGGGTGACAACCCGATACCCGACCCGGCCAACCATGTAAGCGGTACCGCCACAGTATGGGTACGTGTAGCTGCCAACACTGGCAACCCTAACGACCCGGTATGCTACCAGGTAGTAGCCCTGGAGCTGGTAGTGAACCCGCTTCCGGCACTGGGTGATGAAGGGGTTATTGAACCCTATGCGATCTGCGAGCCGGACACCGACGGCTTTGCCAGCTTTGACTTAACGGCACATTATGATGAGATCCTGATAGGGGAAGATCCTTCGGATTATACCATTACCTTCAGCTATAACAGCATGCCGGTACCCTACACCTATACCAATGTAGTGGCCAACAGCCAGACCATTGATGTAAAAGTAGTAAACAACGAAACCGGCTGTGAGGCCACAGCCCCGCTGACCCTGCTGGTAGAACCTCAGGCGACAGCCAACCCTATAGTAGACGAGCAGCTGCAACAAACCTGCGATACCGACGGGGATAACGACGGCTACTACAGCCCGGGCTTTGACCTTACGGTAGTGGCCCCTGAAGTACTGGGCAGCCAGGATGCAGCCATCCACCAGGTAACCTATTACGAGAGCCTTGAAGAAGCCCAGGCAGGCACCAATGCCATAGCCGACCCCACAGCGTATGTGAACAGCACCCCGTATGGCATGACCATCTGGGTACGCATCATCAATACCACCACGGTAAGCGGCTGTGCCGACTTCACCAGCTTTGAGCTGCTGGTAGAGCCACTGCCTGAGCC
>NZ_JBELPZ010000006.1:0-60301 GCF_046000445.1 Flavobacterium rhizosphaerae
TGCTTCAGTTCCTGCGGGTCATCAGACCAGGCCATCACATTGAAGTGTGCCCTGATGGACGACAACCCATACGAATGTGCTTCGTTCAGGTAGCGTTCAATCCATTCCTTGTTGATCTGGTTGCTGCGGCTATAGCGTGCCAGCGAGTGCATGTTTCTGGCAGACTTCTCAAACTTTTGCAGGTTGGCCTCGCTGTTGTCCAAAAACAGGTACTGGTTGTAGATGTGGTTGCAGCTAAGCAGCAGCCCGACAGGCGCGGCAAACGACAGCCTGCAGTCACTTCGGTCGGTCGATAGTTTCTCGTACCTCGTATCGGCCGACACCGTACCCGGCAAGTCATCCGTGTCGGAGAGCGTATGCAGGCACAGCCGTTTGTTCCCGATACGCACTTCTTCACCGCCCAATGCAATGTCCTGCATCGGTTCGTTTTCGCTTCGGGATAAGGTCAGGTACTGTTCCAATAAACCTGTTTTTCCATCGGTACCCACTATGGCATCCTCGGTCAGCCGTTCCATCCTGGTCAGCCCGGAATCGTTGACGATACGTTCAAACTGCGCCACGGCTTCCATAAATTGATGCACGGCTTCTTTGTCCCGCGCTTCCTTGGGTACCAGCCTGCCACGGCACAGCGACGAGAAGTTGCTTTGCATGCGCATCCGCTCCTTGGTGGTCTTGGTCAAAAACAGGTAGCAGTAATGGTTCAGGAACGGGCGTTCGTTAAAGTGCTGTCTGTACGACCTTCCCAAAAAACTCAAGCCTTCCTCATTCAGCTCGGGGGCGTAGTTTTCCTTGATGTACCAGTCCTGTTTGTGTACTACCGTGTAGTCTGGCAGGGTTTTGACGGCCTTGTGCCAGGCGGCATGGATGGCTTCGTACTCGGCCGAAGCTACCGTAAATAGTTCCGGTAGGTGCACTTCAAAGCAGGCGGTAATGTCGGCATCCTTACTCAGGATACAGTTTTCTTCGACTGCCAGCAGCGGGAACTTGCGCTCCAGCGTGGTGGCTTTTGCTGTGCTTCTCATGCCGTTTCCTTTTTAGGGTTCGACCGGATGTACCTGCGGATCTGTCTGCGGCAAATAATGTATCGCGGGTGGCGCTTTTTAGCCGACAGCTTCATCAGCCCGTGCGACCCGTACTTTTTATTCAGAGAAAAGGTCTGCCAGATGATGAGTCCGGCACCACCACCGCCAATCGCCATACAAGCATAGGAGTTTACTCCGGCAATGTATAGCACCATCACTATTATTAATACACCCAAAAGCCCACCTGCAAAAATGAACAGGTATTGCGCTTTAAGCCCTTTGAACTCCACCGTCCTGCCAATGCCCTTGTTGATGTTATAACTATTCATAACATTTGGCTTTACAGGAAGAAGGATTGGAGTATGGTAGCCGCCACAATCAAAAAGATACATGCACCAAACCAGCTGGCTGCTGTTTTGCTGGTGTCCGGGTCACCGCTACTAAACTTGTTGTATACTTTGACTCCACCAATTAATCCCACCACGGCGCCAATGGCATAGATCAATTGTACGGCCGGCCCGAAATACGATGTGACCATCTGGGTGGCTTCCGTGATACCGGCAGAGCCGTCTCCCTGGGCGAATGCCCCCGATACTGCCAGCAGCAATGCTGCCGTAAACAGTAATTTTCTGCTTTTATTCCTCATAACATTTACCGAATTAATGGTTATTAATTGCCTGCTAAGTGCAGGGTTATGTCAAATTTCAAGCAATAGAAACACTGGGGAATATAAGTGGTATTTAGTGGAATTGTTTTGCAGCTAAGTGATGCATAAACAACAAATAAACTATATTAGCAGGACTGGAAACCAACTGCGCCAAAAAAGAAAATGCTAATTGGCTATGGTACCAGAAGGATGATACGTACAGTAATTATTATCATTATTCCCATTATGGAAACTCATAAACTTTACATCTTCTCTAAAGATACAGATGCATTCAATTCTCAAAGAGGTTATAATTATCAGACATTAAAAACGCTGGAGACATGGGTTCAGAATTTTCTCGATAACAATAAGGAAGATATTTTCTGTGAATTTGAAGAAGACATTTTTCAAAAAGATGAAGCCAATAAGAATGTTAAGTTCCGGCAGGTAAAATTGTATTCTAGTAATTTTTCCTTCAGCAGTGAAGAAATAAAAAAATGTATTTGCCACTTTTTCATGCTTCATATTAAATCAGATTATAGCGATTTTTCCAAAGAATTTATCTTCGAGACCAATTCAAACATCGCAAAAAAATATGGCGAAAATGACGCCGACCTTCTCAGGGAGTGGTTTGAGAATCAGGATAATCCAAATGACGAGCTGTTGGATAAATTTTCAGCTAAAGTCAAAAGCATCGTAAGCGAATACATCACAAGGGAAGAGAAAAATATCAAAAGCAGTGATATAGGTAGTAAATTGGCTGCACAGGAGGCAATAAAAGTTTTTAACGGCTTGGAGGACGCTTTTTGGAACGACTTTACAAAAATGACACAATGGAGGTTCTCCGATGTTGATCCCGAACAGGAGTTTTTAAATTTGAAGTCAAATATTGAGGCGTTACTGCTAAGACTACCGCACCCAATTGCCCAAACAGATGATAATCAAGTATTCAGCGCGCTGCTGGAATGCGTATTCCTGAAAGTGACGCAACAGGAATCAGAAGATCGAAAACTGACACACACGCTTTTTGAACAAACTTTGCTAAATACCGGTAATGAAGAAGATAAATGGTATGCACGCCGTCACCAATATTATAGTGAGATAGAACCGGTAACCGAGTTCAGGATTGGGGAGTTTTCCGAAATCCTTGACCTTGTAAATTATTCCCGTAGGAAGAAATACCTGCACCGGCATAAAGATTTATGGAATCCACATTTGATCTTTTACGCAAGGGAAAAAAGTATTAACGGGATTTTCAGGAGGAAAGCAATATACGAAATTGTCTTCCTTAACAACGAATTTTACGAGGTAGACTACGAGAACCTAAATAAAAGGTCACGGCCAAGTGGAAGTTTAATTGGATTTGAAGAAGAGCTCAGGTTTTATTTCTCTGATATTTCCCTGTTCAAGGATGCCCAGGAAATAGAAAATGCTGATATTATTATTAATTTACTGTTCGTCGCCATTGGAAGCAAACGGAGCAAGCTGAAAATGAAGGAACTCCGGAAATGGTTCGTCAGCCTTTACACGCTTGTTTCGCGCAGGATATCAGCAGAATGTAACACCAATGAAAAATGCTTCCTTATTCAGATAAAGGGGCTTATGCTGTTCGGCGTTAACCGTATCAGGAACGGAGAAATGACGGAGTTCATGACCTATTTTAATCAGATACTGGAACTTGCCGAAACAGCTCCTTTATTTAAACTTTCCCAGTTTGGTGACCGTATAGAAAAGTTTATTAAACTCCAAATCAATATTGACCCAACTGACGAGATGGGCATAATTGGTGTACTGGAAGAATTCTCAGAGAGGCTTTTCCCGCTGGTGGACAAGCGCGAAGGTAGTGCGCGATTGGCAAAGAGCCAGGTGCAACGCGGCTACAGTTATCTGCAAACGAAGGAGCCGTACAACCTTTTGAAGGCATTGCAATATTTTCACAAAGCAAAGGACAATTACCTGCAGGAAGATACAATTGAGGGTTATATCCTTGCACTTCTAAACATCGGGCAATTATATAACAGCGTTGGTATGCACTTCGCAGCAAAAAACTATGCTCTGGCTGCGTTCCGGCTGAGCACAAACAAGCAATTAATAAAGCGGGTTGAAACCAGCCTCGCAATGCTATTCTATTCGGATTTCAAATCGGGTGGGTGGTTCAATGCCCTACAGGCTTACAGTAAGTACATACATCTACGGCTTGACTCCAATTTTGATATTAAAGATATTGATATAGAGGGCAAAAGCACGCAAAGGATGGCCTGGATACTGTATGTCATGAAAAAAAGTTCTGCGCAGTTCAATTACCTCGTCGATAGTTACATCACGTATCTTGACTATGTGGGAGAAGAAATCATTATTCCATTACACGGCAAAATTGATTCCGAACTGTCACACGAAGAATACAACCAAGCCATTGTCGCACAGGCGGACGACTTCCCGCTAAATGATATTGGCGCCATACGCTACTGTAATTTTTATGCTTTGGGTAGCTTGTGGAAAATAGACTTCCTAAATAATTATGAAGTGCTTTCTGTGGCGGAGGAATATATTTCAACGATTCAAACAGTGCTTGCCGAAATTGCATTATCCGGGTTGGATTTTCATTTATTAAAATCAAAAATCAAAATTTCACTGGTAATGAGTGACAGTGTAAAAAGCCCGGAGCAGCTGCCCTCAAATGACCTTATAGCATGGAAAGTGTACATCTATAAATTTGATGACAGTGACATTAAAAAAATTAACGAACATATAGCTTATAATATGGCTTCACTTTCCTACATCCTGGATAAGGTCAGCGTATTAAAACAGGATGAGTTCATGAAAACATTCTGGCAGTTTTTCGGGGAATCAAAGTTAAATATGAAATATTTTGCTGTAAACCTTTATCAACGCATCCATCGTGATATTTATTCAGAAAAAGAGTTTCAAGACCTTATGGCTCCTCATTTTGAAAAGATTGTTTTTGATGTTAACCTGCCCCGGGAGAACAGCGTGATGAAATGGAAGAGTGATCTCAGCGCAAAATATAACCGCGATTTCAGTATAGAGGCTATTAAAAACAGGTTCAACAATGTACAAAAGTCGGTTTACCTTACCCTGAAAGAGCTTAAACCGAAGCCTGAATTTCAAAGCCTGATTAACGGCTTCAGAGCGAAAGGATGGAAAGACTGGCAGATCATTTTGAACATACAGAATTACATGGTAAACTATAAAACCAGGCAATCTATCAAGCTCGAACAACGGGGTGGCGGTATTGAGGAATTTCAGAAACTATTCTTTAAAATATCGAAGATGGATGAAAAGGATTGTTATGTCCATTTCCCTGTAGAGGCCTTTAAGACTGATGAATTTCTTTATCAGTTTAACGTCAGCCTACCCTCAGTGTTGCAGACATATGGCCTGGAGACAAAATTGACAACCCCCGATTTCAAGGCGATACGAGAATTTTTGGATATTCGCTTTAACCTGGCCGTAGATGACTACAC
Organism: Flavobacterium rhizosphaerae; assembly: GCF_046000445.1. Taxonomy (NCBI): domain Bacteria; kingdom Pseudomonadati; phylum Bacteroidota; class Flavobacteriia; order Flavobacteriales; family Flavobacteriaceae; genus Flavobacterium; species Flavobacterium rhizosphaerae. The sequence continues at coordinate 5,154 of NZ_JBELPZ010000006.1, forward strand.
GAAAAATAATCCGCTTGCTGACATAAATTTATAAATAAATATAGAGGATTAAACATAATCCTCTATATTAAAATTCCCTTCATTATCATTCCGCAGATAGGAAGAACCTGAATCTGATTCTTGGTAGTCAGCCCGGTCTAGTAGCTTTGCTATCTTTCTAGAGGCATCTCCCACGGCAGTCTCCAGCATGAGCATGAGTTCGGTTCCGTCAATTTTAGAAGCTAAACTTACCGTGGCCTGTTTTTCAGATGGCTGAAGCACATTACGCTCAAGCATCTTTCCCATGGCAGCAAGCTCATCATAGGTAACCCCTGTGGCTAAACCATCATGAATGCTGTAAATTGCATTTGACGCATACCCTTTCATTTCCTCTTCTTCATCGTCCCAGTCGGGTGCGTGTTCTTCATCAGGCTCTCCCTGCGGAATCGGGATTTTAGTTTCCCTTCTATTTACAGCTTCAAAGGTAGAATCAATAGCTGCATTATCATGGTTTTCGGTCTCGATGGCCTGAGTTGGAAGTGCCTGGCGCCCGCCTAGCTTTGGCCTGCCCATAATATCGGGTACTCCGGGCAATGGATCATTTTCTGTTTTGTTTAGGGCGTGGTCATTTTTAGCCTTTGCCCTTAATGAGAGTAAAAAGGCTATTACCGCTAGAAGTACGGCTATTATTATCTTTTCCATAACTACAGTATTGGTTTATATTTATCATTAAAACTTTGGATTATTTCATCACCAAATTCTTTGAAATGGTGTTCCAATACATTATCCATGTATTCAAATACGCTTATTTTATCTTCACCTATCACCTGCACTATACGCGTAAGCCTTTCGTGAAATTCAGGCCGTACATATACCACCTTGCCGGCACGGGCACTACCGTCCTTGTTTCTTAAAAACTCCTGCTCATAATTGTCTGCACCTCTGGTTTTACTCCTTGCCTTAGGTTTAGTTACGTGCTTGGCCTCAGTATTTTCAACAGGGCCGGTATTAGAAGACAGTCCTTCTTTCTGTACACCACCAGCCATCATAGAGATCAGATATTGCTCATCAATATCGGCATTTTTGTCTTTTTTATCCTTTTCCATCACTATAATCTTTTAGTATTACTAGTAACTCATTTATAAATGTATCCAGATTACACCCCTGTAGTAGCTTTTCATCCGCCGGAAGCAAAGTGGACCTGAAAATGCCCCGGTTGTCCGCATCATTTTCCTTCCTGAAGCGTACACTGGCGGCTACCGAAGCATTCATGATTTTAAGATTGAGTGTTTTAATAATGGAGCTGTACTGTTCATATAGCGGATTACGTTCGCGCCCGTCAACTTGGTTCCAGAACAGGTGAATTTGCCTGATCGCCACCTGCTTTTGTTTCATCAGCACATCGGTGACCAGTTGGGTAAAAACCAAGGTGCTTTCCATCACCACGCGGTCCGCCACAATAGGGGTAAAAATATAGTCCATGCCTGCCAATGCCTTGATAATGCCCGGCGCGTTCACCGTACCGGGTAAGTCGAAGAACACGATGTCAAGGCCGTTACTCGCATCCGCAGCCATTTGCTCCGCAGCCTCCAGTACCGTATCAGGTTTCTGTTGTATAACAGGATAGGCTTTTTTGCCCAACGCCTGAAACTGCCGGTGCGCCAGCTTCTTTATTGCATCATTTTCCATCACCATTTTCATATCGCGTTCACGCATCTGTACGAGGCTGTATTGCGGGTAATCACAGTCGATCACCGCTACATTGTAACCCAGGCGATAGTGAAGGACACTCGCAACAAGGCTTGTAAAGGTTGTTTTGCCTACACCTCCCTTTTGGGAAGCGAAGGCCACAAATAGTGTTCTGTCAAATCGTTCCATATGTATATAAATAGTTTATTACTCGCATAGGCGCAGGTGTAGATGGGTAGCTGCATACCCGCGTACACCGGTACAATTATACAGATGTGCATAGGTATAGGTTTAGGTACCTGCTTATACAAATACAAGCATATACGGGTACATACATATGTAAATAAATAGCCTCACACATATATCAATACCCATATACTTACGTGTCTGCATGGGTAGCTGTATATTTAGGTACGCATGTGCGTAAGTAACTACGTATGTGCGTAATCACATCCAACGATACAAAGTAAATCACACATTACTAAGGGCTTTTGATCCCGGTACGGTTTGGCCTTCACAGTCAGGCTTTGGCCATGCTTTCCATGATGCTGCTGATAAAAAGGTTCCTTTACTTTGTCAGTATACTACTGACTGTTTGGATTGCTAAGGAAGCGGCCTGAAGCCGTTTTCCCTGGCTCCCTGTAATCCGCCGGATAAGGCGGATTTTCCTTTCGCGGGAAAGGAGCAAGTTATGTTTTGAGGCACCCGAAACCTTATCGGTGCCTCAAAACAACTTGCCCTTGCAGGGGGCTGGAAACACCCTCCAAAGTCGGCTGTTTTTAAATATAATTGGATGTATGATGGATGGAAAGGATAACATTAAAAGGAACAAAGGGGGGCGTAAGCCCAAGCTTAACCCCAGCACACACCGCCATGTGTTTCGCCTGAATGACGAAGAAAATGCCCGGCTGCTATCGCTTTTTGAAAGTTCGGGGATGCACAACAAGGCAAAATTTATTGTATCAATGCTACTTGAAAGGGAAATTAAAACAGTTAAAATTGACCTACAGGCAATAGAATACCATACACAACTGACCAAGTTTTTCAGCCTTTTCCGTTCAATCGGTGTGAATTATAATCAGGTGGTAAAGATATTATACCGTAATTTCTCAGAGAAAAAAGCGGCAGCCTACCTCTACAGGCTGGAAAAACAGACTATTGAAATGGCTGTGTTGTGTAAAAAAATTATTGAATTAACACAGGCATTTGAATCAAAACACTTACTAAATGGTGAGGAAAAATGATCGCTAAAATCGGAAAGGGGATCAATATTTTTGGGGCTGTCTCCTATAACCAAGTCAAAGTGGATAAGGAAAACGGCAAGGTATTGCTAGCCCATAAAATACCCGAACCCGTTGACGGTAACTTCACTGTAGCACAAATATGCCGTGCCTTTGACCCTTACCTGATCGCTAACAATAAAACCGAGAAACCGGTCCGGCACATATCCCTTAACCCGGATCCTTCCGATAAGGTCAGTGATGAACGCTTTAAAAAAATCGCTGAGCAGTACATGAAAGAAATGGGTTATTCCAGCCAGCCTTATATAGTATACAAACATACCGATATTGGACGTGCCCACATTCACATTGTGACCACCTGCGTACAACTGGACGGCAGTAAAATCCCCGACAGTTACGACCACCACCGATCCATGGCCGCCTGCCGAAACCTGGAGAAGGCTTTCGGTCTTAAACCTGCCGACGAAAAAACGCAACAGCATGAAAAACCTATTTTCAAACCAGTGGATTATATCAAAGGTGATGTTAAAAGCCAAATGGCAGCAGTCGTACGGTATCTTCCTAAATACTACAGCTTTCCCAATCTGGGCACCTATAATGCGTTGCTTTCACTCTTCAACATTACTGCCGAACAGATCAGCGGCGAAGCCAATGGGGTTGCTAAAAAAGGGCTGGTGTACTTTACTCTGGATACCAAAGGAGAAAAAACCGGGATGCCTTTTAAGTCTTCCTTATTCGGAAAGTATGCCGGGCTGGATGCTCTCGTAATGCACTTTGAAAAATCAAAAGTGCTTATGGCGAAGCATCCCGCAAAGGCAATACTTAAGAACAGTATTGAAGCGGCAATGCACATGGTGAAGAACGAGCCTGAGTTTAAAAAGCAATTGCTGGAACAGGGTGTAAATGTTGTGGTGCGCCGTAATAATGAAGGAAGAATATACGGAATTACGTTTATTGACCATGAATCCCGGAGTGTATGGAATGGTTCCCAACTGGGTAAAAACCTTTCCGCTAACATCTTTAAGGAGCGGTGGAATAACGGAATTAAAATCGATTCGGGTACCGTACAATCTAATGAACTGTCTCCTTCACCAGTCATTAGTGATGAGAAAGACCCATTTAGATTTTTGGTTCCTAGAAAGAATGACAATATATTCGAAGCTTGGGGAAGTTTATTACCGGACAGCCAGGGTGAAGATTATGAGGAACAGGAATTTGCCAATAAGATGAAGAGGAAAAATAATAGAAAAAGGAATTGATGATTTTCTTTACTTCGAAACAGGTATATTAGTAATGTTCCCTAAAGGTAATATTATTTAACTTTAGATGCAACTATTCGTCATTAATGTAGACCTTGTTCAATTCCGTGATGAAAAAGGTTGGTGTTATAAGGGCCTTTTTTACGAACGCTGTGGTGAAATGCTGGGTGGTACTGAAGCCTGCTTCTTCAGCCAAGGCCTTGTTTGTATACCTTCTATATTTCCTTTCGGTTTTTAGCAAGGTAACGATATGGTCTATTTTCAAGTCGTTAATATAATTTATGAACTTCTTCCCCTTATAAGCCATAATCACTTTTGAAAGATATTTACCGTTTGTACCGAAAGCCTCCGCTACCTTTCCAACCGTAAGGTCTTTCTGCAAATAGCCATGCTTTTGTTCAAACTTAGCAAGATTTTCTAAAATAGATTCTATCACCTCTTCTTTCAGATTAAGTGGATCCAGAGTCGGGGCTGAAGGCCGGGCTGCATTTACCGTTATATTTTCAGGTTCTACATCCCGCAGCAGTTTTTCAAATCTCTTTTTATATTTTTCACGTACCCTGTAATACCTGTACGACAGAAATAAAATAATTAAAAACAGGACTAAAAATAGGAAAATGAACAAACGCTCTCCCAATTTCTTATCAGACAGCTGTTTCTCTACAGCATTTTTGGCTCTTAATAATTCAACAGTGTCATACTCCTTATGTATCTTTTCAGACAGGTTTTTGTAATTGGTGTTCAAAATGCTATCAGCTTTCAATAGCCTGTTAATGTAATACAACTCACCTTGAATGTTGTGTTTCCTATTGTCCTTTATCAGTATTTCATAGCTTTCACGTAAATCCGGACGCAGATAACCCTTCTTGTCGAATATATTGTCTACCTTTTTAAAGTAGTTTATAGCGGTTGCTTTCTCTTTTAAAGCCATATAGTTTTTTCCGAGGTAGAAATAGGCGACTGATTCGTTCGCAAAATCACCGTCCTCTATAATGGCTTTCAGGGTAGCCGAAATCTGTTTTACAGATTCGGGATATTGCTTTAAAAAATATTGATTAATCCCCTGCGAAAGCATGATATACGGAATCATATCCGGAGTTCCCAGACGTTGGCTTTCCTCCAGTGCAAATTTGTTGATTATGTTGCTTTGGGTATAATCACCCATCCTGTTATGACACAGGCCCAAAGAATGAAGGCAGCTTATGTAAGCTGTGGGGTTCTCATTTCTGAAAAAAGCTTCACATTCGGTATAAAGGACAATAGCTTCAGAATAGAATCCGAGGTAATATTTAATATTGGCGATATTGTACTTTACTTTATTCTTTAGATAGGGGTCCTTACTTGAAATGAGGTAACGGTTGGCCAGTAGGTAATGGTCAAGGGCCTTGATATGTTGTTTTCTGGAAAAATATACAATCCCCTTTGTGAGGTAGGCAGCCCCAATAAGTTCATTATCATTTGCTCTTGTCGCGGCGAGCACCATACTGTCCGCATATATAAGCCGTTGCGACTCCGGAGAAGCATGAAGGAGATTTTTATAGCCGTTCACTATCTCAGCCCCGTTTTGCTCATTTTGTGCTTTGACGAGATATGCCCTGAGATAGGGAAGTGCGGCATTCAAGTCTGAAGATTCTTCTATTTTCTGATCCAAATAGCTGTATGACTTGGAATACAAACTGTATTTTTCTGATGTTGTTTTATCCTGTGACATTACCACCAAGCTGGCAAAACATAAGGACAGGAAAAGGACTTTTTTCACATTAGTGCTTTATTCGGTGTGGTTTTTCTACGCTAATGTATTCAATTTTATCCAACTTGCGTCTATGTTTTAGTGACAATTGACTTTCTCTTTATTTTTTCAGAACACGCGCCTAACGTATTATTTACCAATCAAATAAATATCTAATTACAGTATTGAATTCTGGAATTTCAAGTATGAAATTCCAGAATTCAATAACACTTCATTTGTTAGTCAAATCCTATACAAATAGATTTGCTTTGAATTCAGGCAGCGGTAAAAACTGTTGTTCATAAACCCGGGCGAAATGAAACTGAAGACATTTATCCAGTAACCAAAACATTTTGCATCATGATTAAAAACATCCTTAGGCTTGCAGTTCTGGCCCTGTGCCTGTATTCATGCAGCCCCGAAAGTACAGATCAAATTACGGGACAGGGCAACGATGCCGTTTTAAGATTGCGTAAAACAGGTATCGATCCGGAAAATCCTGCTAATCCATATGACGGCATAGGAAAGACCCACAACAATTTACTTTTGACCCTGAAAAATGACCCGCCCCAATCCACACTTAATAGCATTTTATCATTTGTAGAAACGCACGCATTCTTACATGAGGATTTCAGTACGCTGGCGTTGGAGAACTATTTGCCGATATCTTCAGCACAGGAAAAAATAATTGAGAACAGCAACATTGAAGCGGTACTGGACGCTGGCCAGTTTTCCGACACCGCGAAGGACCGTTTCAGCGTGTTGTTTTCAACATTTTCAGCACCCGGTTATCAGCAGGCCGAATTTAGTGTTGTCTACAATTCACTTATAAATTATGAGCAGGACGTCTTGCTGGACGCGAACTTAAATGGTTATGAAAAAAAGACCATCTTAGTGACGGCTGCAATAGCGCGCTATGCCGCGGCGCTTGACAAAGGAAAAGGCAAGGACAAGGACTGGAAACTGACAATCAACAATATTGTAGCTGCAGCATCGGGTGCCACCGAAAGCGAAGCAAAAGCAATTATCATGGCAATAGCCGGCGGGATCTATCATGGCAGAAGAATTTGATATGGTGACTTGGATATACCAACGTGAATCTAAAATCAAGTTTGTTCTTGGGGGATTTATACTCTTTCTCGATATTATTGGTATCTATTTTATCATAGACCTTCACGCTTACGATGTCGCTGTCAAATACCTGACAAACGGAGCTGAACATTTTGAACCACTACAGCTATCACTTGAAATCTTATTCTTTGTAACCATAGCTAACTTGTTATTCGTATGCATTTATCTAATGAAACTTTACTTTAAAACATAGCCATGATACGATACCTAACCAATAACACTCTCAGCCCCGCACACAAGCAGGGAGTAACGGTAGCTGAAAATACAATTACTGCGATTGAAGAGGCTAGGTTTACTATGGAAATATATTCGATTCTGTTAATAGTTTCAGGAGGCTTTAACATAAGGGTCAATAATACTGATTATCAGGTTGGGACAGGAGATTTTCTATACATGCCCATAGGATCTGTAGTCCATATATTCAATTCGCCCTCATCCACAACCATCTATAGCTATTCTTTTACCGATGGTTATTGTTGCGCAAACCTACTTGATACCGAACAGGCCTTGGCGTTCCAACGCAGTATTCATAACCAAGTGGTTTTACTACGACTTAGCGCAACTACATATGTTTCTCTCGAAACGTTTTACAGACTCTTACGTATTAAACAGGCAGAATCAGTCCATGCACCAGATGATGAAATCAAGAAGCTTTATTTTAACCTTATGATCTGTGAAATAATCGGATTATGCAAAGAGGATACAGGATATGAGTCCTATCACAACATAAGAAACCAAAATACGCTGGGAAGATTTATTCAATTGGTAAGAGAAAATTTCAAACAACAACATAGTGTACAGTTTTATGCTGAAGCACTGTGTGTCTCCGCCGGGCACCTTACCAAGATTATTAAACACGCAAGCAGTAAAACCGTGAAACAGTTTATTGAGGATGCACTTATAGCCGAAGCAAAAAACCTTCTTAATACAGAACGCCTATCTATATTGGACATTGCCGAAGAACTTCAATTTAGCACAGTTTCCGCATTCTGTAAATTTTTTAAGAAACAAACGATGATGACGCCAACCGCTTTCCGTAACTCCTGCAGTGTTTAATTAAATTAAATCTAACAAGAAATAGAACAAATCCTGTAATACAACAAGTTATGACGGTTTTTGCAAAATTTTGGCGGGATTTGGATAATCGTATTGCAAGCCTAAAGAACTAAGTTTGACATGGCCTGGACAAACCTTCCGACCTGCATTATAGTTATGGGGAACCAGAGACTAGGTATCACTCTAATCAATTTAATTTTAATCAATATCTCTTTTTATGAAAAACTTTACTAATGAAAGAAAGAGTATGCCGGGCAAAATTGCCTTTGCCATACTCATGCTGGTCAGCTCACTAGGATGGGCGCAGCCGACGGTCACTGTGCCTTCAACGGTACAGGTAGTAGTTGCCGGATCCGGAGGAACCGCTGGTTTTGGAGGTACAGTTGGCAGTGGTGGTGCAGTAGTTATGCCAGATCCGGGAAGCGGAAGCTTTACTATAAATAATCCATCCGGACTAACATTAACAACGTGGTCGCTATCAGGAGATCTTTCATTTACTGTACAGACAGCTCCAAACACTACAATCTCTCAATCTGCATCTGCAACGACTACTACAAGAAATATCTACTCATTTAACAAAACAGTTCGAACTTCAGAAACTTATAATCTTGCGCGCAGCAAGGGACGTGTCAGTATCGCTTATACTGCATCTGCATGTGGCGGCTCGATGAGTTTTGATGTTTACAAAAGATATTCTGGGACGAGCACTGTTCCGGGGAATAACGCATATGTACCCCCTATAGTAGGGCCTGACTGTTGGGAAGCTGGAGAAACTTATACTTATTCAGTTGACCAAGTAGCGAGTGATAACTTGCAGGATGGTATTGGAATTGATGAATATTATTGGTCAATTGCGCGTCAGGATGATCCAACTATAACATTAACTAATTTTTATACTTCTGCTGATAAAAGTTCAATTACAGTACAAATTCCGGCTGTCTTAGAAGGTCTATGGGAAATTAAGTGTGCTTATGGTCGTGCTAATCCCTGGGATGGTAATAGTATACCTTTTGCATCACACACCACCGTTGTAAGTAAAACAGTAGGTGCGCTCCCATCGGTTCCAACATGGTCGGCGGCACCTCCGACATGTATGCCTACTGGCACAAGCTCGTTTTCAATTACTGCAAATCCTGGATCTGTAGACTCAGATTTTACCTATACATGGACTATTCAGGGAGCAAGCTGGAACTTAGTCCAACCATCGGATGCAAGCCCAGACGTTACCGTTAACGGTATAGACAATAACCCAGCAATTCTTACTCTTACTATTGAAGGAGATTGTGACCCTACAATAGTAACTTATAATATAAATAGAAATTTCACATCAGCTATAGCAATTACTGGTGCAACCTGTGTTACTGCCGGCTCTTCTAATGTATATAGTTTACCGGTAAATGCACAAATCAATAATACAACTTGGACATTACCGTCAGGTTGGTCGATAAACCCCATAGGATCAAACACACCCCGTTCAATTGCTAACATCAGCATACCGTCAGGTACCCCTGCCGGTTCCTATACAATCACAGCTCGTTCTACAGAATGCCCAAGTACGGCAGTAAGTTTAGTGGTAAATGTACGGCCGGCAACGCCTACATTTGTAACAACATCAGGCCAATCTCCGACATGTGTTACCAGGAACGGCGGACCGGCTGTAACTTATACCGTTAACCCGGTCGCTGGGGCAACTTCTTACCAGTGGACGTTCCCTACTGGCTGGACTCCCTCAACGCAAACTACTACATCACCTACGATTTCGGTAACACCGGGAGGTACTACTGCGTCGGGCGTGGTGAGTGTTGTGGCAATTGGCGCAGGAGGCTGTAATAGCACTGCTGCAACACGCATAGTAAATTATACAGGTGTTACACCTAATTCAATAAGCGCGAGTTGTTGGAGCATTGGTGTTACTGGGCAAACAGTTATTACTGTTGCGAATGCGCCAAGCCCTTTCTATGGTACGTATACGGTTACTTCTTCACCTGCAGGCCTTTTCTCTAATTACACAGTCAATGCTACAACAGGAGCAATTACCTTAAATACTACAGCTACTGCTACACCTGGAACATATAATTTAACGATCACGCATGTAACAGGAGGAACCTGCCCTGCAGCTGTCGCAACGTTGCCAATTACAGTTACAGGAAACTCTGCTGTATTTAACAATCCCACAATTACCGGTGGCTCTTTTGATCCGAGCCCAGGTGGTTGCGACACCTACACTGTCATTAATGCAACGGCAGGTTCCACATATCAATGGTTCCTGAATGGTTCTTCAACACCAGTTGTTGCTAATGGAACAACCGTATTCTTCAGCCCGTCAGGTAATGCACTTACGCTTTGTGGAAGCGGAACTGCACCCACCTCAGTTTGTGTAGTTGTAACTAATGGTAGTTGCAGGACAAGATTATGTGCCCCTTTGGTAGGAACCCATAGTGCTGCCAGGCAAGGTAATCCAGATAACCAACAAAACGTTATTAAAGGGGTCTCTATATATCCAAACCCTAGCAACGGTGACTTTGTTATTAATATAGCTGCATTTGCCGATTCGGCTTCTGCAACTATTAGTGACGCAACAGGCAAATTTATCGAGAATTATAAATTAGAGCAAGGCGAAAACAAGATAGACCGTACAGAGCTATCAGAAGGCACCTATATTGTAACATTAATTATTGACGGGAAAAAAGAAAGCCGACAGATAATTATAAAATAAAAATTTCATTCTAATTCATCTAGAGTTTTGGTGTAAAACACCAAAACTCTTTTTTGTTTTATTGTTTCTTACATAGGGTTTTAATAATTTTAACTGTTATATCACTTCTTTATTCATATAAATCATCATGGCAAAAAATTACCAAAATATTCCTTCATCCGGAAGCAAATATATTATCTCTGCCTATCTATTGTTAATGCTACTATTTTCTCATGAACATCTCTATTCGCAAGAGCCAGACTTCGCTTGGGTAAAGCGTTTCGGAAGTAGCACAATCGCGGCAACAGCAGGACTTTTGGCTATAGATCATGAAGGGAACAGCTATATAGCAAACGTATTCTATGGTTCATCTTTCAATCTGGATGGGATAGTATTACAGTCTAACAGCCTTTATAAAGGCTACATTGCTAAATACGATGCTGAGGGGCAAATAATTTGGGCAAAAGTTACGGAAGGTCTGATTACAGATTCTCAAATCAATAACGACAAAATCATTGTCGATAACGCGGGTAACATATACTTTACTGGTGACTACTTTAGTGGACAAGACAGCAAAATCAACAATTTCCCTCTAAGTACATTTAATGTCGATTTACAATCCGACAGAAACTATTTCTTAGCCAAGTTAGATAGCAATGGCAATGTAACGTGGGTAAAGACTTCCGAGAGGTCTAACACATATCCGTTGCTGAATGCCCTTAGTGAGATTCATTTCGATCTAAATGGCAATATCAATCTTAGCGGTTATTTTAGGGAATCCATCACTTTTTCCACAGAACAAACACTCACGCATTCACCGGAGCAAGGCGCTGTATTTATAACTAAGTATACTCCAACAGGTGATATAGTACTTTGTAAAAAATTAGACGGTTTTTTATATACACCTATTGATAATTCAATAAGTGATAGTGAACAAGTTAAATCAGACACTCAGGGTAATCTTTATCGTTGGTCCAATTCAGAGTCAGCTAAAACATTATACGTTTATAATGCCTTTGGAGATCTCCAGGCATCAAAAACTATTGATATCTTTTATGTCCAAAACCTTGCATCACAGGATCCCAAGTTGATGGGGTTTGCAATTGACCAGATGGGAAATGTATATATAAGTGGAAATTTTTACGGTTTTCTAATGTTGGAACAACAGCCTTACTACGGTAATGGCAATGGTAATGAATCCGATGCTGTACTAATTAAACTGTCTAACGGAACTTGGGATGTGGATTGGGTATTTATTCCAATGTTGACGGCAAATGATACTTTTGACAGATTGATTACCGATGGGCTCAACAATATTTATGCTGTTGGACAAAACAGCAATATCAGTGAAAATAAGATGCTGCTGCAGAAGATTAGTACTGAAGGCGATTTAATCTGGTCTAAAACAGTTGCAGGGCTTTACAGCCCTTCCGAACCACTCGGTGGAATCTATCCTGTCTCCGTACGCCAACAAATCAACGGAGGTAATGTATGGGTTTCAGGTTTTTTCCGGCGTAATGCATATTTTGATGCTACGGCACACTTTCTTACACCTAACCTTAATCATTATAATGGATTTTTAGTGCAGTATGGCACATGCAATACGGAATCTCCAGTAATTAATATTCCCGAGACAACCCAAATCTGCCAGGGGGGAACACTGGAACTCTCTGTTAATTTTACAAATCCCAACCTTTCTTATCGCTGGAATACTGGCGAAACCACAGAGACTATTACCATTACAAATGCAGGCATTTACTATGTCATTGCCCAGGAAAATGACGAATGCTACGGAAAATCACAGGAGATATGGATTACACAACTTTCTGCACCGGAAATAGAAGTCAATTTTGAAAATGGGGATTTGTTTGCAATAGCGGAAAATGTTACGTACCAATGGGTAAATTGTGATACACAAGAACCTATTGAGGGACAAACTACTGTAAACTTTACACCAACGCAGGCAGGGAGTTACGCTGTCGAAGTGACTAATGAAAACGAATGCACAGCTTTATCGGAATGCCGCACAGTTACCGAAAGTGAACTCTCGGTTGGCAATTACTTGAACGGAACTTCTTTGATCCTCTACCCTAACCCAGCTAAAAATATACTGATAATTCAAAGTGATGCCGTTATTACCAGTATGGAAGTTACCAATATGCTAGGGCAAAAAATTATGACAAATATTGATACCGAAATAGATGTAGCTGAATTACCAGCCGGAAGCTACCTTCTTAAAGCTACAACAGATCGAGGGACATTTCAAAAGAAATTTATTAAACAGTAATTCATATTATTAGTGAAAACAAAACTACTTATAACGTTCCTCCTTGTGGTAAACTCACTCTCAGCACAAAAAGAATTTTGGGGATTAGCAAACAGGGGCGGAACTGCAACCGGTAACCTGGGCCTGGGCTACGGAGCGATTATAAAAACGGATGCCAGTGGCGCTAACGCACAAATGGTACACGTTTTTGATAGTATAAATGGAATGCAGCCCAATGGCCGCCTTCTTTTAGCTTCTAACGGAAAGCTTTACGGGACCACATATTTTGGCGGAAATGTACAGCTTAACGGAAATACCGATGGTGTTTTATTTGAATACGATCCTATTGGCAATGAATTCAGTGTGGTATCACTCTTTGGAACGGGTGATTTTCCAACAATCAGGAATCCTAAGTGTGGTGTCATTGAAGCCCTCGAAGGACAGTTGTTCGGCGCTGCAGGCGTTGGCATTTACAAGCATAACCTAACGGATGAAGAAACAAGCCTGGCAGCATTGGTTACAGTATCCTACACAGGCATGAATGCTTTTCCAAACAGTATAAACGGTGAGCTCATGAAAGCTTCTGATGGGTATATTTACGGAACTACTAAAAATTATTCTATGTGTCCTGCTAGCTCTCCTTACATGGGCTGCATTGTCCGTTTTAATCCTGCCACCCCGACCAGTACAAATCCCAAAATGCACTGAAAGCCGTAAATATCAAGTATTTATGGCTTTTTTTTTGTGTTAAATGCCAAAATAAACCATATTAAATCAATATAAATGTGAGTTATTAGGTGAGTACCTATTCCATTTCTAAAAAGCATTCACAAAATGAATTTAAAACACTGTATTTAATAAATTAAAACTATTCATTAATACTATAGCCAAACTGTGCTGATTGTACCACTTTTTAATGAACAGTCGAATTCTTGCGGTATTAATGGAATTAATTACATTGACTCTCTCCACCAACTTTAATTACAGTGCAAATTATCTGTAGCCAATAGAAATAGTGGTTTACCCCGAATTGGCGAAAGGGATTCAATCGGAATAGGTTTGTCCACTCGCCCGCAGAATCGCAGAATTGATCTAAAATATATTAAAAATAAACCTTTCAAAGGAAGCTAAATGCTTTCGCGAGCTGCCTGCTACTGCCTAAACCGTCAATACCTAACTCTACAACATCGCCGGGTTTAAGATACCACGGTTCCGGTTTCATACCCAGGCCAACACCGGCAGGAGTACCCGTGCTTATAACATCACCCGGTAAAAGCGTCATGAATTGACTGATGTAACTTATCAAATACGGAATCCCGAAAATTAGGTTGGATGTATTCCCTTCCTGTACTTTTTTACCATTAACGGTAAGCCACAGCTTAAGATTGTATGCATCTTCAATTTCATCGGTAGTGGCAATAAACGGACCTAGCGGTGCAAAGGTATCACAGCTTTTTCCTTTGACCCACTGCCCATTATGCTCTAGTTGAAATTCGCGTTCACTGTAATCATTATGCAATACATAACCTGCCACGTGTCTTAACGCATCTTCTTCTGAAACATAACTTGCTTTTTCACCAATAATAAGGGCAAGTTCCACTTCCCAGTCGGTTTTTTTACTGTTTTTAGGAATAATAAGATCATCATTAGGGCCAACAATCGCGGTAGTAGATTTAAAAAACAATATAGGTTCTGACGGAATAGGTGCATTGGTTTCTTTAGCGTGGTCCTTATAATTGAGCCCCACACAAACCAGTTTAGAGGGCCTTACCATAGGGGCACCCAAACGAGTATCTTTATCTATTTCGGGCAGGCTGGCATTTTCTATAACAGCTTTAAGTTCAGAAAGTGCATTGCCGCCAAAAAAAAATTCATTATAATCAGCAACAAGGTGCGATACATCAAACCACTTATCGTTTATAATAACGCCTGGCTTTTCGTCGCCTTTGGCTCCAAATCGAATTAGTTTCATATGAATAATATATTTGTTAGTTGTTAAGGGTTGTAAATCCACCGTCGATAGGATAATCAACGCCAGTGATAAAGCGTGCCTCATCACTGCATAGATAGAGCACTAATGACGCTATCTCTTCCGGCTGAGCCATACGGCCTATAGGTTGTGTCTTGGAAAGTTTATCGAACATTTCATTAACATTTTCCGGATAATTTTTCTGTAAAAAGCCATCTACAAATGGGGTATGTACTCTTGCCGGGGAAATGGAATTGCAGCGGATATTCTCTGTAATATAGTCCTTAGCTACGCTCATGGTCATAGCTTTAACCGCACCTTTAGTGGTACTATAAGCAAACCTGTCCGGTATACCTACCAGGGCCGCAATAGATGCCATATTAATAATAACTCCGCCACCGGCCAGCCTCAATCGTGGAATAGCAGCAAACAGGCAGTTATATACACCTTTTACATTTATGCGCATTACCCTGTCGAAATCATCCTCTGATGTGGTGTCTGCCCTTCCTATATGCGCAATACCTGCATTATTAACCAAGATATCAATAGGGCCGATTCCCTTAAAGGTTTTCACAACCGTTTGCTGGTCAGACACATCACAAATATGCGACACAGCCTTACCTTTGTTCTCAAGAATTTCAGAAACTGTTTCTTCGGCCTCTTGCCTGCTTATTTCTAAAACGTGCACATGGGCGCCCTGTTTAGCCAATAGTACCGCAATGGCCCTGCCAATACCGCTGCCGGCTCCGGTTACTACCGCCGTTTTATTTTGTAATGAAAACATTATAGGTATTTATTTGTTTAGTCAACACCGCACTGAAGTTTGACTATAAATGTTTGATTTACAAATAATTAAAACATATCGATACTTTAAAGTTACTTAAAGGCTTACCCCGCGTTTCCAGGGGATAAAGTCGTCTTGGTTTAATTGTACCGCTTTTGGAATTTCTTCGCCACTGGCTACTTTAATACAATACTCCAATATCTCTTCGCCCATCTCGGTTATACTTTTTTCGCCGCGTATAATTGCACCGGTATCTATATCAATAATATCCCGCATGCGGCTAGCTAGGTTAGAATTAGTAGCCACTTTGATAGTAGGGCAAACCGGGTTACCTGTAGGGGTACCAAGCCCTGTTGTAAAAAGGATAAGCGTAGCGCCGGATCCCGCCTGCCCTGTAGTTGCCTCCACATCGTTGCCAGGGGTACATACAAGGCTGAGGCCGGGTTTTGTAGCCGGCTCAGTATAATCCAGTACATCAACAACAGGCGATGAGCCTGCTTTTTTAGCAGCACCTGCCGATTTTATGGCATCGGTTATCAGCCCGTCTTTAATATTACCGGGCGATGGGTTCATAAAAAAACCGGAACCTACGCTATGCGCCTGAGTATCATAGCTGGTCATTAACTGTATGAATTTTTCTGCCGTAGGTTTATCTACTGCCCTGTCAATTATATCCTGCTCAACACCACACAGTTCAGGAAACTCGGCTAATAATACCTTAGCCCCAAGTCCCACCAGTAAATCAGAGCAATGCCCTACAGCCGGGTTTGCAGAGATACCGCTAAAACCATCAGAGCCGCCACATTTAACACCTATAGTAAGTTTATCCAGCGTAGCAGGTTCACGCTCCTGCCGGTTGGCTTCTACAAGGCATTTAAACGTTTCGTGTATGGCATGCTTTATCATAAACTCTTCACATACCGCTGTTTGTTGCTCAAATTGCAATAAAGGTTTATCAAAACCGGGGTTACGGGCCAAAATATCCTGTTTAAATTCAGGGAGCTGTATATGCTGGCAGCCGAGGCTGAGTAACGTAACGCCTGCCACATTAGGATGGTCGGCATAAGCAGCCAACAGCCTGCTGAGTACCCGGGAGTCTTGCCGGGTACCTCCACAGCCCCCGGTATGATTTAAAAACTTTATACCGTCAATATTTTTGAAAAGGCGCTTTTCTTTAGGATATGCATTCGGTTCAAAAGATATCTCATTAATATCCTGCCCTTCTTCGTAGGCTTTTACCAACTCATGGGTGAAAAACTTATACTTATGGTCAACAGCATAGCCCAAGGCAGCATATAAAGACTCTTTAATAATGTCAAGATTACGGTTTTCGCAAAAGACAGTAGGTATAAACAGCCAATAGTTTGCAGTACCTACTGTACCGTTTGTACGGTGGTAACCATTAAATGTCCTTGCTTTATAAAGGCTTACATCAGGGGCTTCCCACCTGTAAGCAACTTCCCGGTAGGCAAAGGGTTCAGCGGCATGTTTGGTATTTTCTACGCTCATGCGCATACCCTGCTTAACATTACACTGCACTTTGCCCACAAGCACCCCATACATTATAATTGCTTCAGCGGTTTTCATATCCTGCATAAAGAACTTATGTTTGGCGGGTATTGATTCTAAGATACGGTAGCTTATACCTTCATACATTACCTGTGAGCCAGAGGCAAGGTCCTGCAGGGCAACAAGTACATTATCTTTATCGTTTATTTTTAAAACCAGAGGATTCATTTCAATTTTTCATTTATAGGTCTCTTAGCGCAATCACAGGTTCTGTAATTACAGGTTTCCATTTTTTATATCCAAAAACAAATACTACAAAAAAGCATATAAACGGCACAATGTACCCATAGTGTATACTACCGGATATATCTGAAATATAGCCCAGGCCCAATGGTAAAATAGCCCCGCCAACTATTGACATAACAATAAGAGATGAGCCAAGTTTTGTATCTTTTCCCAAATCGGTAATACCCATTGAAAATATAGTAGGAAACATAATTGACATAAAAAATGCAATGCCAATAAGGGCATAAACAATAAGCATGCCATGGGCAAAAATAGTAACTGTACTTAATACCATATTTATAAGGGCATAAAGCATCAAAAGACGGTTAGGTGCTATATACTTCATCAAAAAAGTACCCGCAAACCGCCCCAGCATAAAGGCTAGGCCGGCTGCCCCGGCATACCAGCTTGCCTGCTGTTCACTAATTTCTGCCGATACTGTTGCAAAGCGTATAAAAAAGCTGAGTACACAAACCTGTGCGCCAACATAAAAAAATTGTGCTACTATTGCCCAGGATAAGTGGCTGTGCCGTAAAGCGTGCCGTATGTTTGAGGTTTCTATTTCTTCTTTGTTTTCTGTTATATCGGGTAATTTTGTAAAGATAAAAACAATGGCTACAATGATTATCACAATTCCTAACACCATGTAAGGGCCTTTAACGCTACTGGCTTCTTCCAGCAAATAGGTTTCCCTTTCAACAGGCAACATACCTTCCAGTTGAATATCTGTATAATTTTTTCCTGAAAATATAAACTTACCGCCAATAACCGGGGCAAGAAAAGCAGCCAGCCCATTAAACGATTGCGAAAAATTTAAACGCTGCGTTGCCGTTTCCGGATTGCCTAATATGGTTACGTAGGGATTTGCCGCAGTTTCAAGAAAAGTAAGTCCGCAAGCTATGATAAACAGTGCCCCTAAAAAGAATATATACTGCCGGGTATCTGCTGCGGGAAGAAATAAAAGCGAACCAGTGGCAAAAAGCGCCAGCCCTAATACAATTCCATTCTTATAGCCGTACTTCCTCATAAAGTAACCGGCGGGCAGCGCCATAACAAAATAGGCAATAAATACCGAAAAATCTACAAAGGCTGTTTCCAGGTCTGTTAACCGGAATGATTTTTTTAAATGTGGAATCAGAACCGGATCCAGATTATGTACAAAGCCCCAAAAGAAAAACAAACTTGTAACTAAAATCAACGGTAAAAGATAGTTCCTTCTTTCTTTTACCGGCTTATCAGTATTACTATCAGGTATAGGGCTCATAAATTAACAGGTTATGACGGGGGTGATAATATTATTAATATCAAACAGAACTTAATGCCTCTTATGGGCTAAAACCAAAACTATAAAATGCGGAGAGATATAAAATGCGGAAAATTATCCATTAATTAAGTAAAAGTAACCTTCCGGGTATCCTATGTATAAGACCGTTGGTATTTCAAAGGGGTCTGCCCCGTAATGTCTTTAAAGCATTTATGAAAGCTTGAAAAATTCAGGAACCCACTTTCAAAACAAACCTCCTTTACACTCATCCTGTTCTCAATAAGCAGCTTGCACGCATTGCCTATCCTTATCTCATTTAAAAAAACAGAATAAGTTTTCCCTGTCCTTAATTTAAAAAACTTGCAGAAAGAAGTCCTGCTCATCTTCGCTATTTTTGCAATTGTTTCAAGGCTTATCTGTTCCTTATAGTTTTTAAGGGTATAATTATAAATGCTTTGAATCCTGTCGCGTTCTGATTCCTGAAAATTAGCTTTAAATCCTAACGATACCAAGCGCCTGGAATGCAAACATTTACCTATTTCAACAAGCACTTCTATGAGGCCTAGCAATTTTCTTGTACCCTGGCTTTCTATAATTTTTATAATGGTCTCTTTTAAATAAGTGTTTGTGCTTTCCTCTATCTGAATACCTCGTTTAGACTCTTCTATAACTCGTGCAAGCTCAGCATTTTCAGGTATATTAAGAAAATCCTTTCCCCAAAAATCTTTATTAAAGTGTACTACATATACTTCAATAGGACTGTCTTTAAATTCTTCGCTATATTGCCAGTAGTGCGGCAGGTTGCTCCCAATTAATACAATATCCCCATCTTTAAAACTGCTGATATTGTCGCCTACAAATTGTGTCCCGCTTCCTTTTTTAAAGTAAATAAGTTCAAGTTCATCATGGTAGTGCCACCAGTTATTAACATCGGGCTTAATTTCCCGTTTGGCAAAAAACGACCTTGTAGAATCAGTAGATTTGGCGATATAATAAGGTTTCAACGATAACGATTTTTTAAGTAAATATACACCTTTTATCAAATAATAAACCCAATTAGGATAATATTCCGCAATGATTGGATAACAATATTAATTTTTGACTGACAAAATTGATATTATTTTGTAGAGCTATGGTTATATTAAGGCTGTAGTTAGGAGCCCATAATAAATTAAGACATGCAAAGAAGAAGTTTACTAAAAGGCGGGGCTGCATTCCTCTCTGCTTTATTATTAGAAAAAGGCTATGCTGGCCCGTTAATAGACCTTAACCTTTTTGATACAGCATATGAACCAATAGCTAAAGGGCCATTTGAACCTACATGGGAATCTTTGCAAGGCTATGAAGTGCCGGAGTGGTACAAAAACGCAAAGTTTGGCATGTGGGCACACTGGGGGCCACAGTGCCAGCCTGAAGCCGGAGACTGGTATGCCCGGAACATGTATATGGAAGGCAACTGGCAGTATGAGTATCATATTAAAAAATACGGCCACCCCTCTAAATTTGGCTTTAAAGATGTTATTAATGAGTGGAAAGCCGAAAAATGGAATCCGGATGAACTGGTTACACTGTATAAAAACGCAGGTGCCCAGTATTTTATGGCATTGGCAAACCACCATGATAACCTTGACCTTTATGATAGTAAGCACCAAAAAAACTGGAATTCAACTAAAACAGGCCCAAAAAAAGATATTATTGATGGCTGGGCAAAAGCAGCTAAAAAAAACGGGCTGCCTTTTGGCGTTAGTGTCCACGCTGCACATACCTGGAGCTGGTTTGAAACGGCACAACGCTCCGACAAAAAAGGACCTTATGCGGGTATTCCCTACGATGGTAAACTAACTACGAAAGACGGTAAGGGGAAATGGTGGGAAGGGCTGGATCCACAGGAATTGTATGCCCAAAACCATGCATTGAGCGAAAAAAGCCTTGATAACGGCATGATACACAGGCAATGGAACTGGGGCAATGGGGTTACGCCGCCTACAAAAGAGTACTGCGAAAAATTTTATAACAGAACTATAGACCTCATAAACAAATACAATCCTGATCTTATTTATTTTGATGATACTGCCCTGCCTTTATGGCCCGTAAGCGATGCAGGGCTACGTATAGCAGCTCACATGTATAATAAGAGCATTAAGGATAATGGAAAATTAACAGCAGTAATTACCGGCAAAATACTGGACGAAAACCAGCGCAAGGCAATGGTTTGGGATATTGAGCGGGGACAAAGTAATGCTATTGAACCCCTTACCTGGCAAACAGATACCTGCATAGGGCAATGGCATTATGATAGGGGTATTTATGACCGTAAAGAGTACAAAACAGCGCAAACTGTTATACATACCCTTATAGATGTGGTAAGTAAAAACGGTAACCTTATGCTGAATATTCCGGTGCGCGGTGATGGGTCTATTGATGAGCTGGAGCGTAAAGTAGTTGAAGATATTGGTGTTTGGATGCGTGCCAACAGTGAAAGCATTTACGGAAGCCGCCCATGGAAAATATTTGGTGAAGGCCCTGCACAGGAAGGTGCTGCCGAACTAACCGCACAAGGGTTTAATGAGGGAAAAGGAAAACCATTTACCGATAAAGATATACGTTTTGTTATAAAAGAAAACAACCTGTTTGCTACAGTAATGAGTTGGCCGCTAACAGGGCAGGTAGTGATAAAGAGCCTGCGTTCAGGCAGCCCATACCATACATCTGAAATTAATGCAGTAACATTTGTTTCCACAAAAGAACCTTTGAAATTTGAACAGACCGATGAAGGCCTAAAGGTATATTTTCCAGACAAACAGCCTGCGGCATCTTATGCCAACCCTTTAAAAATTAGTTAACCCGGTTTAAAAGAAACATAACATTTATGAAATATATTGTTTGTGAAAAACCACACGAATTTTTGCTGAAACAAAAGCCTATGCCGCAACAAAAACCGGGTGAATCATTATTGAAGATAAAAAAAATAGGGGTATGTGGTACTGATATACATGCTTTTGGTGGCAACCAGCCTTATTTTAATTACCCCAGGATTTTAGGCCATGAACTCGCTGCCGAATATATTGAAGGGAAAGCCCCCGGGTTTACAACCGGGGACAAAGTAACGTTTATACCCTACTTTCACTGCGGCAAGTGTATAGCATGCCGCAATGGGCTGACTAATTGTTGTGTAAACATGCAGGTGTTTGGTGTACATATTGACGGTGGCATGGCAGAATACGTTTCTATAAAAGATGAGTTTTTACTCCACGGAGAAGGACTCGACTATGAGGAACTTGCCCTGGTTGAGCCACTGGCCATAGCGGCACACGCAGTCCGCAGGGCATGCGTTACAAAAAAGGATACCGTTTTAGTTATGGGAGCCGGCCCTATAGGGCTCGGCCTTATCCAGTTTGCCCAGCTCGCCGGTGCAGAAGTAATTATTATGGATATAAATGAGTACCGCCTTAATTTTTGCCAAGAAACATTACGTATAAGCCATAGTATTAATCCACTGAAAGAGGAGGTAGCCGATAGTTTATCAACCTTTACAAATGGAGATATGCCCACTGTAGTTTTTGATGCTACTGGCAATCAAAATGTTATGAACTCTGCCTTTAATTATATTGCGCATGGGGGGCGGTTTGTATTGGTGGGGCTTCAAAAAGGGGAGCTGGCCTTTAGCCATCCTGACTTTCATAAACGCGAATCGACATTAATGAGCAGCCGAAATGCTACAAAGCAAGATTTTGATTATGTGTTGCAAACCCTTAGGTCCGGAAAAATAGAGCCTAAAAAATATATTACACACAGGGGAGCGTTTAATGACACCATAGATAATTTTAAGAATTGGATTAATCCTGAAAATAATGCCATAAAAATAATTATCGACGTAGATTAGAAAAAAAGAATTATTATGGATTTAGGCTTAAAAAATAAAGTGGTTGTTGTATCCGGCGGTGCAGGAAAAGAAGGCAGCATAGGTGTGACTATTATAAAAATGCTTGCTGATGAAGGAGCCATCCCTGTGATTATAGACCGTAACGAAAGGGGAAATGTATATGTTAACCAATTTAAAGACAAAGGTATTGATTCGCTTTTTTGTCAAACCGATGTAACAGACCCCACGCAAATGCAATCGGCTGTTTCTAAAATTGCACAGAAATACGGGCGTATAGATGTTATAATAAACAATGTGGGTGTAAATGATGGCGTGGGTTTAAGCGCTACTTATGAAGCGTTTATGGCATCACTCAAACTCAATTTAGCAAGTTATTTCCTCCTGGCTAAATTTGCCCTCCCCTATTTAAAAAAATCTAAAGGCAATATACTCAATATTGGCTCTAAAGTAGCGCTTACAGGCCAGGGAGCTACATCAGGCTATGCTGCTGCAAAGGGAGGGGTTTTAGCACTTACCAGGGAATGGGCAGTAGCATTAATAGAATACGGCATAAGGAGCAACGCGATAATTATTGCAGAAAGTTTTACCCCGGCCTATGATGAGTGGCTCAAAACACTTCCTGATGGCGGTGCCGCTTTAGCAAAAATAAATAAAAGCATACCGTTTGAAGCGCGCATGACAAAACCGGAGGAGATTGGCAATACTGTATTATTCCTTATTTCAGACCGTTCTTCGCATACCACAGGGCAATTTGTATTTGTAGATGGCGGTTATGTACACTTAGACAGGGCACTAATTAATGATATAAACGTATAAAAATGCAGCAACGCATAGATTCACACCAGCATTTCTGGAAGTATAATCCAACAACGCACGACTGGATTGATGAAACAATGCACAAGATAAAAAGAGATTTTATGCCCGAAGATTTACAGCCTCTTTTAAAAGAAAACAGTTTCTCCGGATGTGTAGCGGTACAAGCCGACCAGACTGAGGAGGAAACAAAATTTCTGCTTAGCCTTGCAAACAGCAATAGTTTTATAAAAGGGGTAGTAGGCTGGGTAAACCTGCTCGACAAAAATGTAGCCGACCGGCTCCGTTTTTTTTCAACAGAAAAAAAACTCAAAGGTTTCAGGCATGTAGTACAGGGTGAGCCTGATGGGTTTATGCTGGGTAATGACTTTAAAAACGGAATTAAGACGCTTACAAAGTTTGGTTATACGTATGATATATTAATTTATCATCACCAGCTGCCTGATGCCATAACACTTGCAAACCTTTTTCCAAATCAGCCTTTTGTTATTGACCATATAGCTAAACCAAACCTTAAAACCGGAAATATAAAAAAGTGGAAAGAAGATATTAAAGAATTAGCCCGGGCAGAAAATGTGATGTGTAAAGTTTCTGGTATGGTTACAGAGGCACATTGGGATACATGGACCATAGATGATTTCACGCCCTGTCTGGACGTAGTATTTGAAAATTTTACACCTGACAGGATAATGTTCGGGTCAGACTGGCCGGTTTGCAACGTGGCTGCAAGTTATACAACGGTAGTGCGTACTTTAGAAAATTATATATCCGCACTAACACCATCTGAACAGGAACGCATCTGGTTTGGCAATGCAAAAAAATTTTATAATCTTGAAATGTAAGGATATATAGTTGCTACAAGGGATGAGGCACTTTGGAGATTAATTATAAAAGTTGAAGGGCTTGAAGAAAAGACTTATGGCTCAACTGCCTTGAATACAAAATGTAAAAAACTGACAAAATATGAAAAAATATTGTCTGGCACTGGATCTGGTTGATGACAAACAACTAATAGCTGAATACGAGGAGTATCACAAACAAGTATGGCCGGAAATAAAAGTAAGTATAATTAACTCTGGTATTACCCAAATGGAAATTTACCGTACCGGTAACCGCCTGTTTATGATAATGGAAACGGAAGAAACATTTTCATTTAAGGAAAAAACCAGGGCAGATGCCGCCAATCCCAAAGTACAGGAATGGGAAAATCTTATGTGGAATTATCAGCAGGCCCTGCCCGGCGCAAAACCGGGTGAAAAATGGATTATTATGAATAAGATATTCACATTACAATAAAACTTCCAATTAAATTAAAAACTACAGTATAATGATCAGATTAAAGATTTTGTTTTTATTTATATGCTGTACCCTTTTGCCGCAATTGCTGCATTCACAACAAACAGTGTTGGTATCGCCTAATAAAAAAATTAGTGTAGCCCTTTATAACACTAACCAAAACCAGCTAACAGGAGATTGGTACCTTGCAATATCCTATACTGACAGCAGCCGTAGTACAGTGGTCATCCCCCGGATAGATTTGGGGCTGGTTACAAAAACACAGGATTTTTCTAAACGTCTTACCTACATAAAACACGGCAAAACATTGCCCGTAAATGAAAGTTATACAATGTTACACGGCAAGCGCTCGGCCTGTAGTAATAGTGGCAATGAGCAGGTCATTTTTTTAAAAAACAATAATAACGTAAGGCTGAATATAATTGTAAGGGCGTATAACGACGGGGTTGTGTTCCGCTATGAGTTGCCAGAAAAAAAGGGGCAGGCAATTGTTGAGGACGAGTTAACAGCTTACACTATACCGGCAGATAACAAACGGTGGCTGGAAAAATGGAACCCTGCAAATGAGGGGCTGTACACCACGATGGACAACAAAAGTATGCAACAGGGTGAATGGTGCTACCCTGCCCTTTTTAGCGCTGCAAATAAATCGTGCTGGTTTTTGCTGCATGAAGCAGACCTTAACAGAAATTATTGCGGTTCAAAACTAAGCAACGCCGCCGAACCATCTAAATATAAAATTACCTTCCCTAACCCTGCCGATGCACGCGGCACAGGAAATTCGCAACCTACCGTTACCCTGCCTTTTAGATCTCCCTGGAGGGCGGTTATAATCGGCTCGTTGAAGGATATTGTTGCCTCTACTTTAATAGATGATGTATCGGCCCCCAGCACACTTAAAAATACCGACTGGATTAAGCCCGGGCTGGTATCATGGAACTACTGGTCCAACAACCACGGCACTAAAGATTATAAAACAGTTATAAAATTTGCAGACCTGGCTGCCGAGATGGGATGGCCTTATACCCTATTGGACTGGGAATGGGATGCTATGGCAAACGGGGGCAACCTTGAAGATGCAACACGCTATATTTTATCAAAAGGCGTTAAACCTCTAATCTGGTATAATTCGGGTGGTAACCATACCTGGGTTCCGGCTACGCCTAAAGACCGTATGCTTACCCACCAAAACCGTGTTGAAGAATTTACAAAGCTCAAAAAAATGGGGGTTGCAGGTGTTAAGATTGATTTCTTTGAGAGTGAAAAACAGGATATGATACAATATTATATCGATATTTTAGAAGATGCCGCCCAATACGAGATGATGGTTTACTTTCATGGCTCTCTGGTACCCAGGGGATGGTCGCGCACCTACCCTCATTTTATGACAAGTGAAGCGGTAAGGGGTGCGGAATGGTATAATAATGTACCTGATTTTACCATGGCGGCCCCGGAACATAACACCATATTGCCTTTTACGCGAAATGTTATAGGCCCAATGGATTATACTCCGGTTACGTTTACAAATTCCCAATACCCGCACGTTACCTCTTATGGTCACGAGCTGGCATTAAGTGTGGTTTTTGAATCGGGCCTACAGCATATGGCCGACAGGCCAGAGGGGTATCTGGATTTGCCTGCTGCCGCCAGAAGATTCCTTATGGAAGTACCAGTAGCCTGGGATGAAACTAGGCTTATAGACGGCTATCCGGGTAAAGAGATAATAATTGCCCGGCGAAAGGGAGAAAAATGGTATATTGGCGGCATTAGTAGTGAGCAAAAAGAAAAAAGCAAGACTCTAAAACTTGATTTTCTAAAAGATAACATTACTTACAAGCTTACCCTTATTGCCGATGGAGAACACGATAAAGATTTTAAAACAACATATACGGTAGTAGATAAATCGTCAACTTTAAATGTAAAATTACTTAGGCGTGGTGGTTTTGTAGCATGTATAACACCTGTAGAATAATATTATTTACTTATGAAAAGATTGTTTAATGTAATGCTTGCTTTATGGCACAACTAAGTCTTATTTCGGCAGATAATAAGTTTTTATTTGGCTTAGGCAGTTTCAGGACGGAAATTATAATCTTTGTAATATAAGCCGTAAACTAATACAGGGTGTAACTAAGTTTGATGAAACACATTACCTAAAACGGGAACATTTTGTAAAAGATGCTGACGGAAGTTTTGAACTAAATGAAGATGAAGGCGATAATTATAACTATGAAAAAGGAGAGTATACAATCATCCCATTTAAATGGGATTATAAAAAAGAATACACTTACCATTAAAGACAGGCAGGGGATTATACAGGCGCTTTGAGGGACAGAACCTTTACTATAGTGTTTGTAGATACTCAAAACGGTTATGGGGCTGCCGAAAACGAATCCGGAAAAAAGTGTCCTATCGAGGTAAAGAATTTGTGATAGATAACAAATAATATAAAGAAGCCTTACAATCATTAAACAAAGAATCATTGCTTAAAATATCTAAGGTATTCTATGATTTATTTCTTCTGGTTCCCTGCCCTATTAAAGAACCATATTCCAGCATTTCAAGTTTAATGTCCCCATTATCAAGTTTGCTAAATCTCAAAACACCGTTTCTGCCACCCTGCCTTATTGCAAAGAATTCGTTTTTAGCATATGGAAAAAACCTCATATCCCACTGTGCAACATTGCTGTTATAGATAAGGTGTTTGTCTTTGTAAGTTATAATATGCTCGTTACCTTCCTCATCAGCATATGTGCCTGTAAACTGTATAAAAATTGGTTCCTCTATATCTATCTTCTTTTCATACTCCATAGTAAGGGGCCGCCCATCCAGTATTTCGAAAACATTTGTAACTGCGTTAGCACCCTGATTAAAATTTTCCAGTATAATTATAGTCCTGTCTTTTATACTATCATGATAGATTAAAGTGCTGTAGCCATCCCAACTGCCTGTATGCCCAAATGCCATTTTATTTTCACTTTTTCGCAGATCAAGCCCAAAACCATAAGGTATTGGGCTACCCGCTGTTGTTTGCGTAATTTCGGTCATTTCTTCAAATTCCCTTTGTGAAAGCAGTGTATTAGAGTGTAAAGCCAGTATCCATTTATAAATATCTTCGGCGCAAGAGTTTACCTTTGCCGCTCCTTCAACACCATCCAGATAATAAACTCTTTGTTCATTATATTCAGGATTTTCCATGGTAACTTTAGTAAATGAATTGTAAGCCCATACATAACCTATGGCGTAATTCTCAATTTTCTTTGCTTTTTTTCGCCTGTTATATACAAATGTATTATTCATACCTAAAGGCTTAAAAATGTTGTCGGCAAGATACTCTCCATACTTTTTACCTGATACTCTTTCAATGATTGAAGCAAGCAATACATAATTTGTGTTACTGTACCTATGCGCTGTTTTGGGTTTAAATTCTAAAGTATCTTTTCGTGATGAATAAAATGTAATGACATCGTCATTTGAAGCTATTTTTTGAGGATCCCAATTATTATCCATGCTAAATATAAAGTCCGGTATACCACTGGTATGCCTCAATAAATCATATATGGTTACATCTTCCCAAAACTTTAGTTCAGGTATATATTTAGAAAGTTTATCAGTATAATTAACCTTTCCCTCCCTTTTGAGTAATACTATAGCCGCTCCCGTAAATTGTTTTGAGCATGAGGCAAGCTCAAATATTGTTTTTCCATTGATACGGCTTTTTGTTTCTTCATTGGCAAAACCATAGCCTTTATTAAAAATAATCTTTCCTCTTTCTGCAATGAATACTTCTCCATTAAACTGATTTTGTCCATGCAGTAAAGTAAATATACTATCAAGCTGGATGAAAGATTTAGTTTGCGAAAAGCAACTACTACATAATAAAGTAACTGCCAATAATAGTTTTAACTGTTTCATGATGATATTTGATTAATATTTCAAATATAACTATTTTTTTAGTTCAAAAACTAATTAAGCAGTTTATCAACTAAAAAAATAGTTAAAAATATCTGTAATGAAACTTTAACTGATAAAATCCTGATTCACAATAAAGCTACATCAGGAGATTATTACTAATGCCGAATTTAGTATTCAACAATAAGTAGCTGCTGAATAAGAATTGGATAAAAACTAACTGGTATATAACTTACTATGTTTTTAACTTCTTCTTTCTGGCTGCGGGGAACAATACATTATTTAAAATTAGCCGGTAACCGGGAGAGTTTGGGTGCAGGTCTAAAACCGTAGGGGCATCACCCACCCTGTGCTGGTAATCTTCAGGGTCATGCCCCCCGTAAAAAGTAAACATACCCTTGCCTTTGGTGCCATGTATGTAGCGTGCTTCGCCATTTTGTTTATTTTCGCCCATTACCAGTATGTTAGATTTTACAAGGTTGCCCCTAAACGCTGTAGTTTGCCCCATAAAACCTTTAACCAGCTGGGTGTGGTTTTGGCACAGCATAGTGGGTATTGGATCCCACTTGGCAGAATATTCCATAAGGGTAAAATAATCTACATCGGGTAAAATTTTACGGTCGTTAGTGGTATCAATATCAGAAAATTCATATTGCATAGGGTTGCGTTCCAGTATAAAATCTTTAAAGGCAAAAGTACTATTATAGTCAATTTTTGACTGGTAATTTGGGCTACTTGGGTCGCCGTCAAACATGGGCTCGCATATATCAACCCCTTCGGCAGAAAGGGCTATATCAAAACTATCAGTAGCCGAGCACATGGCAAACATAAAGCCTCCCCCAATTACAAAATCACGTATTTTAAGGGCTACTGCCAGCTTTTCATCTGATACTTTATTATATCCCAGGCTGGCCGCGAGCTCTTCGGCTTCTTTTTTTTGTTCTATATACCAGGGGGCATTGCGGTATGCCCCGAAAAACTTTCCATATTGCCCGGTAAAATCTTCATGGTGCAGGTGCAGCCAGTCATACAACAGCAGGCCGTCATTCAGTACTTCGGTATCATAAATGGTGGTATAAGGTATCTCTGCATAGGTAAGTACCAGGGTTACAGCATCATCCCACGGTTGTTTGCCTGTAGGGGTGTATACGGCTATTTTAGGCGCTTTTTCCAATACTACGTTTTCCATATTCTGGCTCGGGCTGCTTATTTCGTCAAGAATGCTATTTGCTTCGCCATCGCTCAGTATTTCAAAGCTTACCCCGCGTATCTGGCATTCGCGCCTTATTTCTTCAGCATCGGGCAACAAAAAAGAGCCTCCACGGTAATTAAGCAGCCAGTTGGCTTTATACTGCTTATCAAGCGCCCAATAGGTAATGCCATAGGCTTTTAAATGGTTTTGCTGGCCGGTTTCATCCATTGGCAGTAAAATCATACTGGCTTTTGCCGCTGTCACAAAAAGGAAAACAAAAAATATAGTGAGTTTTTTAGGTAACATTGTAAACAGAATTTATGTAAATATACTAAACTAACGATATAATTATAACGCTTAGTACGTTTTAACAGCCATAAAAAAAGCGCACCATATTTTGATGCGCTTTGCTTGTTATTACTTTTCAGACCCTATAAGTTCGGGATCGGTTACCACAATTTGTTTAATCAATTCAGTAATTTCTACTATAGGCTGGTTATGCTGTTTACTCATATTTTATATATTATTTAGAACGGAACATCATCATCGTTGTTTCCGGAGTTAGTATTCATATTACTGCCAAAGGCATCATTGGCCGATGGCAAACTTCTTGTAAAATCGGCATTGCTGTTCATGCTCGACGGAAGCTCATCAAAAGGTGAACTGAAATCGTCCAGGTTATCAAATTTACCCAGGTTGCCCACAAATTTAAGGCGTATGTTATCCAGGCCACCGTTACGGTGCTTGGCTACAATAAACTCTGCCTGGCCCTGTGTTGGCGATTGCTCTTCGTCATCCCACTCCTCAATTTTATAGTATTCAGGACGGTAAATGAATGATACAATATCGGCATCCTGCTCAATAGCACCTGATTCCCTAAGGTCAGAAAGTAACGGGCGTTTGCTGCTGCCACGGGTTTCTACCGCACGCGATAACTGTGACAGGGCTATAACCGGCACCTCAAGCTCTTTGGCAAGCGCTTTAAGGTTACGCGAAATGGTTGAGATTTCCTGCTCACGGTTACCCCCGTTTTTACCGTTACCCCCGGCAGTCATTAGCTGAAGGTAATCGATAATGATAAGTTTTATGCCAAACTGAGACGAAAGCCTCCTGGCCTTAGCCCGTAAATCAAAAATTGAAAGCGATGGGGTATCATCAATATAAATAGGCGCTTTTTCAAGGTCACGCACCTTTATACTAAGTTGTTCCCATTCATGCTTTTCAAGTTTACCAGTACGCAGTTTTTCTGACGACAATCCGGTTTCGCTTGATATTAAACGGGTAATAAGCTGCACTGATGACATTTCCAGCGAAAATACAGCAACCGGATGGTTAAAATCTATAGCGATGTTACGTGCCATAGAAAGTACAAAGGCGGTTTTACCCATACCTGGCCTTGCCGCAATAATTATAAGGTCGCTGGGCTGCCAGCCGCTGGTAAGCTTATCCAGGTCATGAAAACCTGTGGCAATACCACTAAGGCCTTCTTTCCCGGCAATTTCCTCAATGCGTTTTTTAGCCTGTATTACAAGGCTCTGAGCCGTTTCAGAACTCCGTTTAATGTTACCCTGTGTTACTTCATACAGGCGGGATTCTGCCTTATCCAGCAAGTCAAACACATCGGTAGTTTCATCATAGCATTCTTCTATGAGTTCACTTGATATTTTAATCAGGCTGCGCTGAATAAATTTTTGAAGGATGATGCGTGAGTGAAACTCAATATGTGCTGAAGATGATATTTTTTGTGTAAGCTGAATGAGGTAAAAATCGCCTCCTGAGAGTTCCAGTTTTGCATTTTTTTTAAGCTGGGCCGAAACGGTTAATAAGTCAATAGGCTGAGTATCATTAAACAGCTGTACAATGGCCTCAAAAATATTTTTATGGGCATCTTTATAAAAGGCATCGGGTTGCAGGATATCTATCACCTCATCCACTCCTTTTTTATCAATCATCATCGCACCCAACACAGCCTCCTCAAGATCAAGTGCTTGCGGTGGAAGTTTTCCTTTCTCTAAATTGATAATAGTTGCTTTGTCAACCCTTACCGGGTTCATACTCCTGATATTTTCCATAGTGCTAATGTACCTATTTTTGCGAACGTAATGTTAACTAATTGTTAAGTAAGCCTGTTTATAATTATGTTAATAAAACAGCCAAAGGTGTTGAAAACCCAAAAAAAATCCGAAGCTGTAAGGCTTCGGAGAGATTCTTCAGTTTCGGCACCTTATTCCTTAAATTCGCCCATTCTACTGTACTTATCCATCCTTTTCGCTACAAGCTCTTCTGTTGATAAGTCTTTTAACTGATTATATGCTTTAAGTACAAATTCTTCAACATTTTTATACGTTGTTTCCCTGTCATAATGTGCGCCGCCAAGCGGCTCGGGAATAATATCGTCTATCAGTTTTTGCTTTTTCATGTCAAAACTGGTAAGTTTCAACGCTTCGGCTGCCTGCTCTTTATACTCCCAGCTACGCCATAATATAGAGGAACAGGATTCTGGCGATATTACAGAGTACCAGGTGTTTTCGAGCATATACACTTTATCGCCCACGCCAATACCTAATGCTCCCCCAGAAGCGCCTTCACCTATTATAACGGTAATTATTGGAGTTTTAAGGCGTGTCATTTCAAAAATATTGCGGGCAATGGCTTCTCCCTGTCCACGCTCTTCGGCCTCAAGCCCAGGATATGCCCCGGGGGTATCAATAAGCGTAACAACCGGTATGCCAAATTTCTCGGCCATTTTCATAAGCCTGAGTGCTTTTCTGTACCCTTCGGGGTTTGCCATACCAAAATTGCGGTATTGCCTTGTTTTGGTATTATAACCTTTTTGCTGACCTATAATCATAAAACTCTGGTCGCCAATTTTTGCAAGGCCGCCCACCATAGCTTTATCATCTTTAAAAGCACGGTCGCCAAAAAGTTCTAACCAGGTGCTGCCACCCAATGCCTGTATATAATCCATAGTATACGGGCGGCTGGGATGCCTGCTTAGCTGTACCCTTTGCCAGGCCGTAAGGTTTTTGTATATACTCTTTTTAGTTTCCTGTAATTTTTTCTCAATTTGCTTGCACGTATTGCTAACATCAACATCAGACTCCTGTCCTATAATTGTGCATTTGTCCAATTGCTCTTCAAGCTCCTTAATCGGCAATTCAAAATCAAGGTATTCCATAAGGCAGATTTTTATAGTAATTGAAGCTGCAAAGATAAACGTTTAGCTGAAGATTAAAACAAAACCTTGCTAATTACTTTTTAAAACGTATGTTATTTTTTAATATTCCATTGATTATCACAGTACATAAAATAACAAAAGCGCCAATGTAAAATGATGGCCCCATAGCCTCACTATCTTTAAAAACAAAGAGGGCAATGGCTATACCGTAAACCGGTTCCAGGTTTATGGTAAGCATCATGGTATACGGGCTTATAAACTTCATCACTTTTACGGCGGCTATCTGGGCGTAGGCAGTACAGGCAGAACCTAACAGGAACAGCCACATGATATCTGACCACCGCAGGGCAAAGAAACTTTTTGAGAAGCTGCCGTTAAAAAACAGGTAAACCGAAATAAAAAATACACCGCCCGCCAGTTCATAAAACGTTATGGCTACCGGATTGTAGAGTTTGGCAAGCCTGCCATTTATTATAGCAAAAAATGCAGAAAGCGCACAGGATATCAATGCTATAATTACCCCAAGCACTATATTTGGCTTATGCCCAGAAGGATCTTCTGCAAACAAAGGGGTGTCATCGCCAAAAATAAGCTGCCTGCCGTATAAAATGGTACCCAGCGCCAAGGCTACTATTAAGCCCAAAACCAGTTCATAACCAATAACTTTACGTCCATAAAAGACCGACTCAAACAGGGAGGCAAAAAATGCCCCGCACGAAAGGCAGGCAAGCGTAACGGATACATTAGACACTTTTATGGCCAAAAAGAAGGTAAACCAATGCAGGGCAATAACAAGCCCTGACAGTATGAAGCTTATGAGTGTTTTGGTGTTGTACTTTAATGATATGTGCCTGATTTTTGCGTAGCCAAATACCAGCAGTACTGCAATAAGCATGCGGTACCACACCAGGGGTAATGCCTCCAGTGTAATGAGTTTGCCCAATACAGCGGTAAAGCCCCATATGAAGACTATAAAATGTAGTTGCAGATAATTTTTTTGCCTATCGCCTGGCATTGCGTAATAGTACTATTGCCAGTATACCAAACGTAATATTGGGTATCCATACGGCAATAAGGGGTGACATGTCTGACTTTGAGGCAAGTGTACCAAAAACTTTATCAAAAAAGATGAAGATAAATGCTAGTGCAATACCCAACGCTAGGTTGATGCCCATACCGCCACGGCGTTTCATGGCTGATACTGCTACTGCAATAACTGTTAGTATAAAGGCAGATACGGGTAAGCTGTACTTTTTATATTTTACAACGAGATACGCACTTATATTGCCCGACCCTCTTTTTTTTTCGCTTTCTATAAAGCGGTTTAACTGGCCAAGGGTCATGGTTTCTGCGGCATACACCGCCGGGGTAAGATCATCAGGTTCAAAATTAAATTTAAATTTCTTGGTGTTTTCTGAAATCAGTTCGTCATTCAACTCCCCTATTATACGTTTATTATAGCCGGAAAGTGTATAAGTACTGTCTTCCTTATTGTATTTTATGGTATTGGCGGTTATTTTGTATAACAGCTTATTACCTTTAGTTTTTTCAAGGTTAAAGTTATACCCCATTTGCGATGCATAACTAAAACTGCTTACATAAATGGTCTCGCTGTCGCTAATCTGCTTGTATACATCGGTAGTCTGGCGTATTTCTTTACTGTTACTCAGGTAGGTGTAACGAAAATCGTTAAAACCCTTGCTGGCTTTAGGCACAAAATAAAAGCCCATAGCTAGCGCCAGCAATGATATAAAGGTAGCTCCTATAATATACGGGCGTAAAAACCGGAAGAACGAAATACCGGAACTTAGTATGGCTATAATTTCGGTATTATTGGCGAGTTTACTGGTAAACCATATAACCGAAAGAAACAGGAATATAGGAAATAACAGGTTGGCAAAATAGATAGTAAAATCAACATAATATTGTGCCACCTTACTAAAGGCTACATCATTTTCCAGTATCCTGTTGATTTTTTCCGATACGTCTATCACAATCCCAATGGGGATAAACATAAATAGCATTACAAAAAAAGTAGCTAAGTAACGCTTTAGTATGTACCAGTCTATTATTTTCATTTCTATTTGGTTGTTGGTTGTCAGTTTCTTGTTGCCGGTAGCTTCAAACAACCAACAAACTATAACCGGCAACTATAAATTTAAAGCCTCTGGCTCATATTTTTTACCATCATTTCTTTCCACTGGCGAAAATCGCCTTCTATAATATGCTTACGTGCCTCGCGCACCAGCCACATATAGAACCCTAAATTGTGTATGGTGGCAATTTGCTTGCCCAAATACTCATTAGCGGCAAACAGGTGGCGCAGATAAGCCTTGGTGTACTCGGTATCAACAAAAGTAATACCCATTTCGTCTATCGGGCTAAAATCATCTTCCCATTTTTTATTTTTTATGTTTATGGTGCCATTTGCCGTAAACAGCATACCGTTACGCGCATTACGGGTTGGCATCACACAGTCAAACATATCAATACCCAGGGCAATGTTCTCTAAAATATTTATGGGCGTACCCACCCCCATTAAATAACGGGGTTTATCTTCGGGCAGTATGTTGCACACTACATCGGTCATGGCATACATTTCCTCAGCGGGTTCACCAACTGAAAGCCCCCCTATGGCGTTGCCCACCGCACCGGCATTGGCAATATATTCGGATGACTCCTGCCTTAAATCGGTATAGGTACTGCCCTGCACTATAGGAAAAAATGCCTGAGTGTAACCATACTTGTATGGCACTTTATCAAGGTGTGCAATACAGCGGTCCAGCCAGCGGTGCGTCATGTGCATAGAGCGCTTGGCGTATCGGTAATCGCACGGGTAAGGAGTGCATTCATCAAACGCCATAATAATATCAGCGCCAATGGTACGCTGTATCTCCATTACACTTTCAGGAGAAAAAAAGTGGTATGAGCCGTCTATGTGGCTTTTAAACTTTACCCCTTCCTCTTTTATCTTACGGTTTGCCGAAAGCGAATATACCTGGTAGCCGCCGCTATCGGTAAGTATGGGGCGGTCCCAGTTCATAAACTTGTGCAGGCCGCCTGCCTTCTCTAAGATATCAAGCTGCGGACGCAAATATAAATGATAGGTGTTGCCCAGTATAATATCGGGGTTAATATCGTCTTTCAGTTCGCGCTGGTGCACGCCCTTAACGGTGCCCGCAGTACCCACCGGCATAAATATGGGGGTTTGTATTGTGCCGTGGTCGGTTGTTATTTCTCCGGCACGGGCTTTAGTTTGCGGGTCTTTGGTAATCAGGTCAAATTTCATCACACTCTTTTACAGCCTGCAAAGATACATTTTAGATTTGAGATGTAAAGAAGTCATAAAGTCAAAAGTAGTAAAGTCTTAAAGTGTATATTTGAAGTACCAAACCAACTGATATGAAACCGTATATAATAATCATCCCTTTTTTACTTCTATTTGTATCATGCAATAAAAAAAGCAACCATTTTGCTAAAGAAATTATTGGTGACTGGAAGTTTGAAGCAAAGGCATTTAATGAACAATATTATAAAAAAAATAAACTCCCCGCTCCACCTCTGATTGGGGCATTAGGATACTCTTTTTATGAAGATGGAACATACGAATGTAAAAACAGGAAGTATTATGTTCCTGCAGAAAAAAACAATGAATACGGTGATTGGGCATATTATTCAGGTAAATCAAAATATTTAATTGAAGATGACAGCCTTAAGCTTCAAAACCCCATAAATAAAAAATGGGAATGCTATAAATTAACAGATATTTCATCAGATACACTGGCTATAAAATTTGGAGATAATTTAGACAAGAAATTTTCCCGTGTTAATTATACTAAAACCGATGAAAGTAATATTGACCAGATTATAATCTCATCATCGGGCTGTTACGGAACTTGCCCTATAGAAGCATTAAGTATTGATTCAAAAGGAAATGTGTTATATATGGGAACTGAATATTCTGTAAAAGAGGGCTTTTATTCCGCCCAGATTTCGGTAGATAAGTTCTATAACATTTTGACCGGATTTGAAAAAGCAGCTTTCGAAAATCTTGATGACCATTATTATGCAGACCATACAGATGATGAAACAATAGACATTACATTTATAAAAAACAATACTATAATAAAAACCATAGAAGATTATGGTCAAGCTGCACCCTCAGAATTCATTTGGGCTTACTTACCATTAAGGCATCTTATTGAGGAATTAAAGTATAAAAATAAAACTGTGCAGTTTGAGAACTTCCCAGTTGGTCAGATATATTTTAGAAAAGATAAAACAGAAGGGAAAATTACTAAATCGGAAATGTTTTTGTTGTTCACAGAAATACAGAAAGCTAAAATAACAGATACATTTTTTGATAAAAAATTTTCTTTGAAAATTTTCTTTGATAGCCACATACAAGCTATTTATACAGATGGACGTTACTTTTCATTACCTGACAATGGTGATAAAGCACTTGACCTAGGATATAATTTTTTTGAAAGGAACAATTTAGAGAATCGGCTTGAGCATGTAAAAGAATAAAGGGCATTAAAACATGTACTTATGATTGATACGTATCATCTTGAATTACCTTAATGAACAAACTGATAACAGAGGCAATAAATAAATGCAATATAGCCGGCCACACTAGTCAAACAATATACTGAATCCTAATCAAATACATTTGCAAACAGCATTAAAATAAAATCTATAAAAAAACAGAAGTAACTATGTAGCTACTTCTGCCTAAAAAAATATTTTATATTTATTAATCCTGTAGTCACTATTGTATGACTAGTGAAAATCAAAATTTGTAAATAAGTCCGAAATTAATATTACTAAAATCTATACCAATATCAAATGAATCAGTGGATTCTGCACCATCAAAATCAGGCTTTACCGAATTATAATTTACAAGGGCGATATTAGCTTCTAAAGCAAAATGATTACTTATCCAGTAATTAAATCCGGGTGCAAGTCCAATGCCAAAGCCATTAGAATTATAATTTATAGTTTGAGGAAACATTGGGTCATAATTATATGTTGACTGTTGCTCTACTTTGGCATGAACATAAGCAACGTTTAGTTCAGCAAAAAAATTGAATTTATTAGATGGATTTACATAATAGCGGCCAAAAACACCCGCTGATATAACATCATCAGTTGATACAATGTTACTATAGCTTAGATAACTATTTTCAGAGTTTGTGTACCCGAATGCCACTCCTAAAGCAATATTATTTGTTACAAAATAGCCTACAGCAGGTGCGGCAGTAAATGTATGCGACTTAACATCGTCTGTTTTCTGGCTAGAATAACTTAATGTCCCCGAAAAGAAAACATCCCCTTTAGAAAATCCATTAGAGTCTGTGTCATCCTGTGCCTGAGCAAAGCCAAAAGCCAATAATGCTGATAGCGAAAAAAGAATTTTTTTCATGTTTGGTTTATTTATTGATAATTAAGTTAAAATTCATTTTGTATAGTACAGATTTACAACTTTAAACATTATTAATAAATTTCCATTTCATTTATCTGTAACAGTGTATTGCCAATAATTGTAGCTTATATTGTTTGCAAAATTATATTTAATAACATGCTAAAAAGTCCGATAATATTACGGAATAGTTAACAGCGGCAAATTACCCTCATTTATACCAAAAACTATGCCGTGCGAGCGGATTTAAAGAAAACGGTATGACACTGTAAATAAATATAATGGCTAAATAATATTTTTTGTGTACCATAAACACTTACAAAATAAAGTCTTTAGCTGCCTTTTCCTTAACATTTCATTTGCCCCTGATTAAAATTCAGCCTATTTTTGCCGCGTCTAATTCAATCATTTGCAAATGAAACCTACAATACAACAACTTAACGACTTAACCTTTCAGGTAAGACGCGACATCCTGCGTATGGTACATGCTGTAAACAGCGGCCACCCGGGCGGATCGCTTGGCTGTACCGAATTTATGGTAGCGCTTTACCAGGTACTTATGGAGCGCAAAGAGGGATGGGATATGGATGGTAAAGATGAAGATATCTTCTTCCTTTCTAACGGGCATATCTCTCCTGTTTTTTATAGTGTACTGGCTCGCAGCGGATATTTTCCTGTAAGTGAGCTGGCTACCTTCCGCCTGCTGAACTCAAGGCTACAGGGACATCCAACCACACATGAAGGCCTGCCAGGCGTACGGATTGCTTCAGGCTCACTGGGCCAGGGGCTTAGCGTAGCCATTGGTGCCGCACAAACTAAAAAACTTAACGGCGATAACCATTTGGTATACACCCTGCATGGTGATGGCGAACTACAGGAAGGCCAGAACTGGGAAGCTATCATGTATGCTGCAGCTTACAAAGTAGATAACCTCATTGCCACAGTAGACCTTAACGGCAAGCAAATAGACGGCCCTACTGACGAGGTATTGCCTATGGGAAGCCTTAGCGCTAAATTTTTAGCTTTTGGCTGGGATGTTGTAGAAATACTGTTAGGAAACAATATAGAAGCTGTTATTGCTGGCATGCAGGAAGCCAAGGCCAAAACCGGGCAGGGACGCCCTGTAGTAGTACTGTTGCATACAGAAATGGGCAACGGTGTAGACTATATGATGCACACCCACGCATGGCACGGTAAAGCGCCTAATGATGAGCAGCTTGCAAAAGCAATTGAGCAAAACGTAAGTACACTGGGCGATTATTAATTTATAGATATGAGATTTTAGTATAGAGATTTCAGATAATAAATGAGAGACAATAGAATCTGCTCAATATTCATATCTAAATACTAAAATCTAATTACTCAATTCTGAAATAAAATGAAAAAATATACAAATACAGGAAATAAAGATACCCGTTCAGGATTTGGCGCCGGCCTTACAGAACTTGGGCAGACTAACCCTAATGTGGTAGCCTTGTGTGCTGACCTTATTGGTTCGCTTAAAATGGATGATTTTAAAAAGAACCACCCGGAGCGTTTCTTTCAGGTAGGTATTGCCGAAGCTAACATGATTGGTATGGCAGCCGGTATGACTATTGGGGGCCGTATACCGTTTACCGGTACATTTGCCAACTTTTCTACCGGAAGGGTGTACGACCAGATTCGCCAGAGTGTTGCGTATTCTGATAAAAATGTGAAGATATGTGCCTCTCACGCCGGGCTTACACTGGGTGAAGATGGCGCTACGCACCAGATACTGGAAGATATAGGCCTTATGAAAATGCTGCCGGGTATGACGGTTATTAATACCTGTGATTATAACCAGACAAAAGCAGCTACTATTGCTATTGCCGATCACCATGGCCCGGTATACCTGCGTTTTGGCCGCCCAAGCGTGGCTAACTTTACGCCTGAAAACGGTGAGTTTGTTATTGGCAAGGCAGTAATGCTTAACGAGGGTACCGATGTTACCATAGTGGCTACCGGCCATCTGGTTTGGGAAGCCCTGTTGGCTGCTGAAGCGCTGGAAGCAAAAGGTATATCAGCAGAGGTAATTAACATACACACTATTAAGCCGCTGGATGATGAAGCTATATTAAAATCGGTTGGTAAAACAAGTTGTGTGGTTACTGCCGAAGAACACAATATACTTGGTGGGCTTGGTGAGAGCGTTGCCCGTGTGCTATCGCTTAAAAACCCTGTGCCACAGGAGTTTGTAGCGGTAAACGACAGCTTTGGAGAAAGCGGCACCCCTGCCCAGCTTATGGATAAATACGGCCTGAATAGCGATGCAATTATAGCGGCAGCCGAAAAAGCCATTAGCAGGAAATAAGAAATAATTATTCCTTATATTTAAAATCCCAATCGGTAGCGATTGGGATTTTTTGATTTTGTTCACAGTGGGTTAAACTTATCCCAAAGGTTTGGCTTTTATGGTTTTACAGGTGTAACTTTATACTATAATTAATAACCACTTAAATAAAAATATTATGCCAAATTCAACAGAAATCCGCGGAAACTGGGATGAAATGAAAGGAAAACTGAAACAAAAATATGGAGAACTTACTGACGACGACCTAACGTACGAAGAAGGTAAGGAAGATGAAATGTGGGGACGCGTTGAAAAGAAAGTAGGCAAAGCCAAAAAAGAGATTATGTCTCTGTTTGAATAAACCTTTTCCTTCAAAGCACAAACCACAGTTCTAAAACTGTTCTGTAAACAGCATATTTGTTTGCCGAACAGTTTTTTTTTATCCATAACTTAAAAAGGGCGAAAAACCCTTTTTGTTTCACAAAATGGATAAAAATTAAACATCGTGTGTGAAAAGTGTGAAAGATATTTCAACCCCTACCCTACATACAAAATTTTCTTGGGATTTTTAAACAACAGTAATACTTTTCTGTAAACTGTTAACCGTAAACTAAAAACTGTTAACGACATACTCATCCCAGCCACTCCCTGAAATCGTTAACCCTTTCGCGGCTTACTATAACCTCATCGGCAGTATAGGTAGGCAACATTACTTTAAGGCGGCTGTTGGTATATACAACAATATCTTTAATAGCATTTACCGAAACAATATGCTTGCGGCTCACGCGGTAAAACTGCTTTGGGTCCAGTTCCTGTTCAAGTTGCTCCAGGGTTAGTTCAAGCAGGTAATCGCGATTGTCTGTAGTATGTATGTACGTGCCTTTATTTTCGCTGTAAAAACATTCAGCATCTTCTACATTAATCATTTTAAGGCGCTGCCCCATTTTAATGGTAAAGCGTTTTTTATAATCTTTATCAACAGGGTTTACCAGCATATTCTTTATCTGGTTAAAATCCAACATCAGCTTTTGGGGTTCCGTTTTAAGGTTCCTATATTTTTTTACGGCTATCTCCAGCTCTTCTTCATCAATAGGTTTTAAAAGGTAATCTATACTATTCAGTTTAAAGGCACGCAGGGCATATTCATCATAAGCTGTAGTAAAAATTATAGCGCTGCTTATGGGCACGGCATCAAATATTTCAAACGAAAGCCCGTCAGAAAGCTGTATATCCAAAAAAACAAGATCGGGTTGAGGGTTGGATGAAAACCAAGCTATTGCTTCTTCAACCGAATGCAGCATAACATCAGTAGCTATGTCCAGCTTTTGCAGTTTGCGTTGCAGCAATCTTGCCGCCGGTTTTTCATCTTCAATAATAATAACATTCATTGTTCTTGGTTGTTTGTTTATGGTTCTTAGTTGTAGGTTATTTGGGAGTTTACCGGCTTTATATTTTTATGACTTTATGACTTTTAAGATTACTCCCATTTTTTGTGTTTAGTGTTATCCTCCCCCATATATTTTTTAATCTTACGCTCCTCCCATTCGGCACCAAACAAAAAATCGGTACCAAATACTGCAAACCCATGGCAAAGCAGGCCTATACCCCAAAAAAATGCCGTCGTAAAAGTATTCCAGGTTAAAAACTGCTCACCAGGTTCCATTGTTAACCAATGGACAATAAGTAATAGCATATTAACAATAATATAAATGGTAAAATGTTTATAAAATCCTTTAATAGCCTTTACTCTTTTGCGTGCCCGCTCCATTTTTCTATACTGGTCTGATGAATTTTCCATTATTAAAATTTAGTTTTATGTTGTTCTTTTTCTATAAGTTCTTTCAGCTTACGCTCTTCCCAGTCTCTACCCAAAAAGGGTAAAAAATCAAAAGTCGTCAGCCC
Source organism: Flavobacterium rhizosphaerae (assembly GCF_046000445.1). NCBI lineage: Bacteria > Pseudomonadati > Bacteroidota > Flavobacteriia > Flavobacteriales > Flavobacteriaceae > Flavobacterium > Flavobacterium rhizosphaerae. The sequence goes on from NZ_JBELPZ010000006.1 coordinate 47,919, forward strand.
GTGTATCAGTAGCCCCGTACCCCAACCCAAAAGAGAAAACCAAAACCAGTGGAACTGGGGATCAAACATCAGGTTGGCAAAAATGATGATTGGTATAATAATACAGTAACAGGTAAGATGGTAATAAAAACTTTTAATTTTCTTTACTTTCTTTTTTGCTAAGCTATAGTCATAATATTCATTTTCAGAATTATACATGATTTTATAATTTAAAAATTATTCCCAATTGTTATTACGTTTCTTTTCCATCATCTTCTGAACTTTTCGTTCTTCCCAATCTTTTCCTAGAAATGGAAACCGGTCAAAAGTCACCACGCCATGAATTAGTATTGCTGCCCCCCAGCCCAATAGAGAAAACCAGAACCAGTGAAACCCAGGTACAAATTTTAGGTTTATATAAATAACAATGGGCATGGTAGCACAATAACAAGTTAGGTGGTAGTAAAAACCCTTAATTTCTTTTACCTTTTTCTTTGCTTTACTATAAGCATCTTTTTCACTAATATTCATTATAAATCAGTTTATTGGTTACTTCCATTTATTATTCTGCTCTTTTTCTATCAGCTCCCTAATCTTACGGTCTTCCCAGTCAGATCCCAGAAACGGCATAAAATTAAATACTGTAAGCCCGTGTATCACCACGCCTATACCCCAGCCTACTGCAGAGTATAAAAACCACCAGTACTGTGGGCTTACAATTGCGTTAAATATGGCAAGGCCTGTATTTATAAGTATATAAGAAAATAAATTACCGTAAAAGCCTTTAATATCTTCTACTTTTTTCTGTGCCCTTAAATAAGCGTTTTCGCTTTCATTGGGTGTATATAAAGGTTCCATAATAGTTACTTGTTTAGTTAATACCGGTAGTTTTACAGTAAAATATTTTTCAGTCTGCTCTACCAGCACCTTGCGGTTAGTTATTATGGCATAGCGGCTTATAATATTCTGTAGCCCCACACCACGCCTGCCCTGCATTATTTCTTTCTTTTGAAAATCATTTTGCACTATCAGGTATCCTTTTTCTTCATAAATCCTTATATGCAATGGCTTTTGCTGGCTTACTATGTTGTGCTTAATGGTATTTTCCAGCAACAACTGTAGCGAAAGTGGTACTACTTTAGCTTCGGGGTCCGGTAGTTTTTCGGGCATTTCATAAAAAACGCTGTTTTCAAACCGCATTTTAAGCAGGTTCATATACGTTTTTGCAAAGGCAAGTTCTTCTTCCACACTAACCAGCTCTTTATCCCTTTGTTCTAACACATAGCGGTACACTTTAGAAAGAGATGTGGTAAACCGCTGGGCATTCTCAGGATTTTCTTCAATTAAAGAGCTTAATACATTAAGGCTGTTAAACAAAAAATGGGGATCTATCTGGTTTTTAAGGCTTTCGTATTTTGCTGATGCCGTTCCGGCAATAATTTTTTGCTGGTTTACCTTATTCTCCTGGTAGCTCTTATAAAAGTAAAAGGCATGTATAACAAATGTGATTACTATAGTAATAATCATGGCAACATAATATTCGGCTAACGTTTCTTCTGCCCAAAACTCTTGCCAGCTTTGCCCTTCAATAGCAATGTCCTCAAAAATACGCAGCAGCAATATTATAAGTAACGATAGTATCAATGACACTGCAAAACCCGTTGCCAGCCTTTTTAAAGAAACACGGTTACCTTTCCAAAACCTGTCTAAACCTAAAAAAACCAACATGTTAGCCATATACAACGTTATGCTGTACAGCATTGTATAAAGAAAGTTTACAAACAGGGCATAATCTATGGTTATGGCAGCACCAGTTGCCAGCCTTACCACAAGCAATACAAAAAAGATGATGAGGCCCAGCCCTATTGACTTAAACAATTCTTTAAAAATGGTTTTCATAGCTTATTTTAAAACGTATTACTTATTACATTCCTGTTACTTATTACATTCCTGCAACATGGCTTCTGCCCTCTCTTTACCCCAGTTTGGGTGAAAAGGTGTTTCTGCCTTAAAGTTAGCAAAAAGTGTAACAGCACGTTCCAACTGTTTGCAAATCGGGGCTGTATCAGTGCCAAAGTATTTGGCAGAACCCATTTCAAATTCGGCTTTATTAAGCACTACTCTTGGGTTTTCCGGCGCAATCTTACTGGCTTTGGCATACAGTTCATTTACTTTTGCACTAAGCTTCATACCATTTGTCATAGGGTCATAGGTTATCCATGCGGTATGTATAAGCGCCTGCATTACCAGCAACTCTGCATTATCCATAGAGAGATACATAGCAGTATCTTGTGCAGCCTGCGCCTTGGTTAGCAATGCCTTTACTGTTTCTTTATCTTTAGTAGTAAAAGCTTCAGTAGTATTTACTAATGCCGTATAATAATACGGTAGCCAGTTATCTTTTTCGGCAGCAGCTATACGCTCAAAAAGTGCCGAAGCTTCTGCCGGTTTTCCTTCTTGCCAAAGCCCAAAAGCTTTTTGCATGCCGGTTTCATACTGGGTTTGTGCCCCTGCTGTGCTGGTAACCAATACCACTAACATAATAAATAATCGTATCATAATTAATAAATTAAAAGGTTATTGTTGTTTTTGATGAAGCAAATTTGCACACAATATCACAGTATATAAAAAGAGTGTTACCGAATTGTAGAATCAAGAGGATGAGTTGTAATTTTCTGTACTTTTGGAGCAACCATTGCATCCGGTTAAAAAATTACTAAATGAACAAAATATTATCAAAATTACCTTTTAAAATTTTAAAAACTACCGCTGTAAGCGGTGGGGATATTAATAAGACTTATAAACTTGAAGCAGTTGAAGGAAACTTTTTCATGAAAGTAAATTCACTAATAAAATATCCTGAACTATTTAAAAAAGAAGCTAATGGAATTAAAAGCCTTGCCCAGTCTGATATATTAAAAACACCACGAGTGGTTACCTATGGTGAATCTGACAATTACCAATACCTGATTTTAGAGTGGTTGCAAGCCGGTAATGAAACGCCTGAATCTCAGGTGAAATTTGGCCGCCAGCTTGCTACTATGCATCAAAAGCCACAGCCTTTTTTTGGTTTTACGGAAGATAATTATCTGGGCACCTGGCGGCAGCCTAATACACAGCACACCAACTGGCAGGATTTTTACACCGAATGCCGCATTATGCCCCTGGTAAAATTAATTGTAGATAACCGCACGTTTTATAAAGAAAACAGGGTTGCTGCTGAAAACTTTTGCAGCCGCATTGGGGAGTTATTTCCTGATGAGGTGCCAGCACTGTTGCATGGCGATTTGTGGGGGGGCAATTATATAAGCCTTGAAAATGAAGATACTGCGCTTATTGACCCGGCAGTATATTACGGGCACCGTGAAATGGATTTGGGCATGAGCCGGCTTTTCGGAGGTTTTTCGGCAAAATTTTATGAGGGGTATAATGAAGTTTACCCTTTAGAGCAAAACTGGCAGGAACGCCTGCCCTATAGCCAGCTATACCCATTGTTATTTCATGCATATGCTTTTGGAGGAAATTATATAAACAGTGTAAAAGAAATACTGAAGCGGTTTTAAAAGGCTTATTCAAGTTTATTTGCCAGGCTTTTATGTAAAAAAGCTTTTTGCCCGCCGGGTGTTTGTATATGGAGCCAGTCATTATGCTGGCCCAGCAGCGCAACAGTATCGTTGGCAGAAAGTGTATCTATAACCTTGGTTTGCGTAGAAGGCCCCTGCCTTAAGTTGGCGCGGCTTTTTACACTCAGGCTTGCCGTAGTAAAACTCTGCGGATACCCCGTTTTATTTACCTCACCAGTTTTATACACATAGGGCAACGGGTTTACCGCGCCGCGTTTATAAATACCAAAATGTAAGTGAGGTGGTGTAAAACGTGCGTTGCCCGTATTACCCACAAAGCCCAGGGTATCACCTGTTGTTACACGCTGGCCATTGGTTACGGCTATACTGTCAAGATGGGCATAATATAATGAGCTGCCAAAAACAGCTGTACGCAGCCACACCTGCCTGCCGCCAAGCCCACGCTCACCCGTATAGCCTATTACGCCATCGGTAACGGCTACTACGGGGGTGCCCCTTTGTGCAAAAATGTCAATACCCTCGTGGCGGCGTTTGCCCCCGTCGCGCTCCATACCCCAAAAGCTGCCAATATCGGCATTGCCCCTGCCTGCCACCGGAAAATCAAATAGTGGCTGTTTATTTATAGTAATAAGAAAGCCGGTAGCAGCAGCCATTTCAGATTGCAATATAACTTTATACATACCGGTTTCTTTAATTGGTACGCTAAGGCTGGTTTCACCAGGCTTGCTGCTTTCCATTAACTCAAAATCAGCATCCCTTTTTTGGAAAGCATCTATAAACACTCGCTGACTTAGTGAATCTTTATCAACAGCAACCTCCAAAACCTCACCCTCCTGCAGGTTTATAGTATAACTATAAACAAAATTGCGGTAGGGGCTAAACGTTCCTTTTTCGCCATAAGGCAGCGGTATTTCAAGGCTGTCATGCTGTGCAGCAGCATAAGCAGCCTCCCACTGCGCCAGCTCGTTTTTATTACCGTCAAATTCACGGGCATATACCTCACGGGCAGTAGGGTTGGTAAAAGCATCGGTAATTTTGTTTACGCCTGCTTTAATACCGGAGCATCCCGGGCATGATATTACTAACAGCAACACAGCAAGCGCCGAAAGTCCGTAAATTATTACATTCTTCTTCATGCCTGTAACTGTGCATATATTGTGCCGCTTTTTGTTAAAAGCAGGATGGCTGCATCCGGGTTAATTACAGGTTATCAAGCTGGTTAGAGGTTTCATCATTGCTTATTGTCCAGAAAAAGCCCACAAAGAAAAACCGGTCGGCAGGCTGTGTAACGGCGTGGCGGGCAAACTGTCCGTCCGCGCCGGGATTATCTGCATAAGTATAGTCAAACACATTGTTAGTACCCAGTACATTTGACACCGAAAAGTACACGATTTTTTGTTGTGTGAACAACCATGCCCAGCTTAGGCTAAGATTGTTATAGCTTTTGGTACGGGCATCCATAAAAGCAGCCTGATTAGGGTTATTGTACGGCCGCCCTGAATTAAAACTATACGTTACCCCTAATTGGGAGCGTAAACTGGTTATCCAGTATTTAGTTACCACCGAAAGGTTATGGGTGGCTATATAGTTGGGCGTTACCTGTTTTTCATAATTTTTATAATCCCTTTCACTGTCAATATAGGAATAGGAAACCCAGTATTCTGTGTTTTTAAACAGTTTGGCATCGCGCCAAAACAAGTCTATACCCCTGGCATATCCATAACCGTTGTTATTATATACGCTGTTATATTGTGCTGTGGATGTGTTGTATTTTACCAGGTTATCATAACTTTTATAATATGATTCTGCCCTAAACGTTTGCCCGTCGCCATTATACATATAATTAAAAATGTAGTGCGCCGTTTTTTCATACTCAGGGCTTTTATCATACTTGAGGTAATCCTGCCTTGGGGTCTGGTAAAAATCACCATATGCCAAAGAGAACTGCCCTTTTTTACCTGCCTTATACGCTAGGGCAATACGTGGCTCAAGGCTTGTTACATTTACAATATCAGAATGTGACCCCCTTAACCCGGCCTTTAAGGCAAATTTGCTTGAAAATAAAATATCGGCCTCCGTATATATTGCAGCTATGCCATTATTATATCCGCTGTTAAATGTAAACCCCGTAGGCTCGGCATAGTCTTCTTTAAAATCAGTTATAAAGTAATCACTGCCAAAACTCAGCTTAAAATGCCTTGTGAAGCCCTTGGTAAGTTTAAGTTTCAGGTGGGCGCTGTGTTCACCGTTATCTACGGTATTTTTGTTAAGCATTATGGCATTATGGCTGTACCCGTATGATACTCCTGTGTTTATTGTCCATTGTGTACCAAACATGCCTTTGTAAGAGGTATTAAAATACAGGTTATCATTTACCATATCTACCCTAGCCGGCTGCAGCTGGTTAATATCCTTCTGGTTCAGGTCAAAATCTGTACGGCTAAAAGCAGTATATACTTTTAAAAGGCCGCTGTTAAAATGGTAACGGTAAACTGATTCACCCGAAAAATTCTGGTAGGGCTTGTTCCAGTCCAGCTTTTGGGGTACTAACCATTGGTAAGGCTGTAAATTCATATAAGCTCCATTAAAGCTTAAAGAACTTTTCTCCCATTTTTGGGTATTTCCCAGCGCAAGGCCGGCCGTCATTACTGATATTTCGGTTTTGTCCTGGTCTGCCTCGTCTATAGTATTAAGCAACAATACACTGGAAAGCGCCTCTCCGTATTCCGCCGAGTACCCCCCGGTAGAAAAGGTCATCCCTTTAAATAAAAATGGTGAAAAACGCCCGCGGGCCGGTACATTGTTGGCAGTAGCGCCATACGGCTGTGCCACGCGTACCCCATCAATAAACGTTTGGGTTTCATCAGCCTCGCCCCCGCGCACAAACAGCCTGCCATCTTCACCTACCGTCTGGGTGCCCGGCAATGTTTGCAATGCAGCTATTATATTACCTGCCGAACCTGCCGTGGTAACAATATCTAATGCATTAAGTGCATTTACCTTAGTGTTATCGCCTGCACTAAAGGTTCCAGCAGAAATTACCACGGCATCCAGCGTGTTTTCTGATGGTTTCAGTATAAAAACCGTCGGCTTATAATCTTCTATACTTATACTTTCGCGTACATCCCCAAAAGTAAGAAAGGTAATAACCATTGTTTGCATCCCTGTGGACTGTGTAGTAAATGAAAAGTTTCCGTCAGAGTTAGTAACTGCCCCGTCATAGGTACCTTCAATATACACATTAGCGGTAGCTATGGGGTAACCTTTTTTATCGGTTACCTGACCAGACAGGGTTGTTTGGGCTGCTACCGGGAGTAGTACCATAATAAAAAATAAAAAAGTAACTGTTTGTTTCATGGCTGTTTTGTTTTGCACAGCAAAGATGTAACGGGGTTTACTTTTAGCATAAATATATATACCGAACTGTTGATTTAAAAGGATGAATTGAAACGGGATTATCTATATTTTAAATAATGTCAGCTAAAAAAATTCTGCTAAAACGTTGTATATCTTAATTTTTTCATAAATTAGCCCTCAGTTTAAATCTTAAACAATTGATTTAAAGAGAAGTATATGAGAATCGTATTTTTATGCATATTATTTTCAGGATTATTTTTTTCAGGCTGTAGTGAAGATGACGGGCAGGAAAAAACAATTGACGGTATGTGGGTTTTAAAACACAGCGCCGACAAAGAAGGTGCAGAAATGGATTTTGATGAGGATGATGTTGTATGGATTTTTAATACTGCACAAAACAGTATTACTGTTCAAAACAGTGTTTCTACCCCAAGTGCAATAAATATATATGCCGGCGTACCCAGTGGTACTTATATATATAGGATTGCAGAACAAGAAAATGATAAGGTATTATTTATTGACAACATGAAACAGGGAATCTTTGCTTTTGACAAAAACAACCTGGTAATCAGGACAAATACATCTAATGATATTGTTAAGGTTTTTGAGCGTTAAGTAAAACCTGTTTTTATATTTTTTTCGTTGTTTGCAATATTAAATTTTATCTATATTGCAGCACCAACAAATTCAATCAAACAATGAAAAAAACCTTATTGGCACTGGTATTGCTATCTGTGCTGCATTGTTTTTCACAAACACATTATGAGCAAGGCTATTTTATTAATAACCAAAATGCAACCACACAATGCCTTATTAAAAACATTGCCTGGAAAAACAATCCCGAATCTTTTGAGTATAAGCTTACCGAGGCTGGTGAGGTACAAAAAGCCCATATAAATGATGTAAAGGAATTTAATGTAAATAATACCTATAAATTTATCAGGTATAGTATAGATATTGATAGGGCTCCTAACGATGTTAACCATTTAAGCGTCATTAAAGAGCCGGACTGGAAAAAAGAGACTGTTTTTTTAAAAGCGCTTGTTGAGGGTAAAATTACTTTATATCAATATGAAGATGGCAATCTGGTGCGCTACTTTTATATAACAGAAACCATGGAAGTGCCTGAACAGCTTATTTACAAACCGTATAAAACCGGTAGTGCCGTTGCTTACAATACCGCATATAAAGGGCAGCTTTATAATGTAATGAAAGACAAATTACAGGATATTAAAAGTTTCAAAAACATAAAATACAATAAAGAGTCACTTGTAAAATTATTTTTAGAATATAACGGCAATGCAGAAACCCAGGTTAATAACCTTAGCAGCAGGCAAAACAAATCCAGTTTTCATGTAAAATTTGCGCCAGGCATAAGCTTTGTGTCGTCTTCTGTTTACCAATCTTCTAATACCAATGCGGGTATCGATATGGATACTAAGCCAGTATTGCGTATAGGGGCAGAAGCAGAATTATTGTTACCTTTTAATAATAACAAATGGTCTTTATTTGTAGACCCTAACTATCAGGCATATAAAGGCGAAAAAAAAGGAACTAAAGGAGTTAATTATGTAACCCCGGATTGGGAACTAAAATATCAGTTTTTAGAATTACCGGTAGGCGCGCGTTATTATATGTACTTAAATAATAAATCTAAATTTTTTATAGATATCGCTTATGTTTTTAGTTTTAATATGGGCGATTCCTATGTCCAATATACTTTTCCTGAGCGTGTAGGCAGCACGGGGTATTCTTTAAAAAATGATAACATTACAAAAACCACAAATTTTGCTGCCGGATTAGGTTTTAGTTATAGCGATTTCAGTATAGAAGCACGTTATGGCTTTGAGCGGGGCATTTTGCATAATTATGACAACTTCGGAGCAGAATACTCATCTTTAAATATTATAATAGGATACAAAATATTTTAATACCCCTCTTTTTTCAACTCTTGAACCAACTTACCATGAAAAAAATATATACCCTGCTGATGCTTTTTTCAGCAGTTACCCTTTTTGCGCAAACCCATTATGAACCAGGTTATTTTATAGATAATAATGGTAATGCCACAAACTGTCTTATAAAAAATAAAGACTGGAAAAGTAACCCTGTAAACTTTGAATATAAAGTAACCGAAACCGGTGAGCCTAAAACTGCAACTATGCAGCAGGTAAAAGAATTTGGCATTACTAATGTATCTAAATTTATACGCCATACTGTAGCCCTTGACAGGGCTACTGAAAACATGAGCAGGATGAGCCAGCATAAAGAACCGGATTGGCAAACGGAAACAATTTATCTCAGGGTACTTGTTGAAGGCGATATTACATTATTTAAATATGAAGATGCTAACCTGATCCGTTTTTTTACAAGCACCCCTTTGGGTATGGCTGAGCAGTTGGTTTATAAGCCTTACATGGTTGGCAATGCAGTAGCTTATAATACAGATTATAAAGGCCAGCTTTATACTTTAATGAAGGACCGGATAACAGATACTGAACGTTATAAAAAAGTTGAATATGAGGCCAAATCGCTTACAAAACTTTTTTTAGAATATAATGGCAATAACGCCACAGAGTTTAAAAAAATAAGCCGTCCGACAAAAGAACAATTTCATGTAAGGATTACTCCCGGTGTAGCCTTTACATCGGTATCAGCCTATGTAATACAAAATTTACAGCGGGATTTTGATTTTGATACTAAAGCGGTATTACGCCTGGGTGCTGAAGCAGAAGTTGTTTTGCCTTTCAATAATAATAAATGGTCTTTATTTATAGATCCTAATTACCAAAGCTACGAAAATAGCGGCGGAAAAGATTATTCTAAAACGCAGCATATTGAATGGAACATTAAATACCAGTTTGTTGAAATACCGGTAGGCATACGGTATCACATGTTTTTAAACGATAAGTCTAAATTTTTTGTAGATGCGGGTTACCTTATTTCAGTAAACGTAGGCGATTGTACTATTGATTATCATTATACCACGCAATACAGCTCAATAAGCAGGAGTACCGATTTAGAAAAATCATCAAATGTGGTGGCAGGCGCCGGTTTTGGTTACGGTGACTTTACTGTTGAAGCCCGTTATAGTTTTAACCGGAGTATTTTCAGCCTTTCAGAGTGGGGCGCAGACCATTCTTCAATTGGAATAATTGTAGGTTACAAACTATTTTAATCTTTAATTAGTCAATAAAGCTCTTCAGAATTTATATTTAATTATACATAAGGTTGTTATAAAAATAATTATTTTTATAACAACCAAAAATTTAAATATATGACGATACCAAACCAATACCTACCGGTTATGCCCTACATTATTGTGGATGATGCTGTGGCTTTTTTCGACTTTACAAAAAACGTTTTTGATGCACACGAACAGCTTATTGTTCCCGGTGAAGATGGCAGGGGGATTATGCATGGTGAAATAAAAATTAATGATGCCGTTATAATGTTTGCGCAAAGCAATGAGCAATGGGGCACTAAAACCTGTGGCATTTTTATATATGTAGAAGATGTAGATAGCGTATATAATAAAGCCATAGCACACAAGGCCACGCCTCTTAGAAAACCTGAAAAGCAGGAATACGGTTACAGCGGAGGGTTTGAAGATCCTTTTGGTAACCAATGGTGGATTTGTAATAACGATTAACAATGATACACATATCTAAAGTACACCATATTGCTATTATATGTAGCAACTATGAGGCTTCTAAAGAATTTTACACCAAAATATTGGGGTTAACTATTGTAGCCGAAAATTACCGTGAAGACAGGGACTCATATAAACTGGACCTTGCTCTTAATGGTGAATATATTATTGAAATTTTTTCTTTTAAAGACCGGCCTGAAAGGCCATCACAACCGGAAGCTTTGGGGTTACGCCACCTTGCTTTTGCTGTGCCGGATATTAATACGGCAATAGCATGGCTCTCTCAAAATAATATAGCAAGCGAACCTGTTCGGGTTGACGCCTATACTGGTAAAAAATTTACTTTTTTTGCTGACCCCGACGGGCTTCCACTGGAGTTTTATGAATCATAATATTTTGTAATTATTTTTAAATAAAAAATGCCGGCTGAATCAGCCGGCATTTTCATTAATATAAAGCTATCAGATTATAGTCTGTCATTAACTATTATTTTCACAGTTTTAACACCGCGTTCAGTAGTTACATGCATTATATAATTTCCGCCTTCAACCACACTTAAATTTACCTGTGCTGTAGTAGCGTTTAACTTTTTGTCAAAAACTACCTGGCCAAGCATATTTATAAGTGTTACACGTGTTATTACCTGGTTGCTTTCAAGATTTAATACATCAATTACAGGAACCGGATAATACGTAAGTGTAGTTTTTACAAATACATCTGTTCTTAAAGTTATAGATACAGTAACCGCAAGAGATTCATTACTCTCACAACCATTCATGGTCTGAGTAGCGTAATAGGTTACGCCTTCCATAAGTGAAGTATCCGAATCAAGTGCGTTTTCATGATTGGCTGCATCTTCTGCAGAAGCATACCATATCACATTTTCACCGTCAACTGCTATATCAGCAAGGGTTTGTCCTTCTTCAAGGGTTTGTGCTGCATCTCCTGTTGGTGCAGGAGTATTATTAATAGTAACACTCACTGCAGTCCTCGGGCTTTCACAATCATTCATCATTTGCGATACATAGTAAGTACCTGTAGCAAGTGTCGCATCTGAAGCAAGTGGAGTTTCACTGGTTTCATCGGCATACCACATTACATCTGTACCTGTAGCCATAAGATCTGAAACAGTAGCACTGCCACAGAATGTTTGTGCATCTGCCATTGGTGCAGGAGTTACATTTACAGTAACCGCAACAGCAACGCGTGGGCTTTCACAATCATTCATCATTTGCGATACATAGTAAGTACCTGTAGCAAGTGCAGCATCTGAAGCAAGTGGAGAACCACCGGTTTCATCGGCATACCACATTACATCTGTACCTGTAGCCATAAGATCTGAAACAGTAGCATCATTACAGAATGTTTGTGCATCTGCCATTGGTGCCGGAGTTACATTTACAGTAACCGCAACAGCAACGCGTGGGCTTTCACAATCATTCATCATTTGCGATACATAATAAGTACCTGTAGCAAGTGCAGCATCTGAAGCAAGTGGAGATCCACCGGTTTCATCAGCATACCACATTACATCAGTACCTGTAGCCATAAGATCTGAAACAGTAGCATCATTACAGAATGTTTGTGCATCTGCCACTGGTGCCGGAGTTACATTTACAGTAACCGCAACAGCAACGCGTGGGCTTTCACAATCATTCATCATTTGCGATACATAATAAGTACCTGTAGCAAGTGCAGCATCTGAAGCAAGTGGAGATCCACCGGTTTCATCAGCATACCACATTACATCAGTACCTGTAGCCATAAGATCTGAAACAGTAGCATCATTACAGAATGTTTGTGCATCTGCC
>NZ_JBELPZ010000006.1:60311-60792 GCF_046000445.1 Flavobacterium rhizosphaerae
CATACCACATTACATCAGTACCTGTAGCCATAAGATCTGAAACAGTAGCATCATTACAGAATGTTTGTGCATCTGCCGTTGGTGCAGGAGTTACATTTACAGTAACCGCAACAGCAACGCGTGGGCTTTCACAATCATTCATCATTTGCGATGCATAGTAAGTACCTGTAGCAAGTGCAGCATCTGAAGCAAGTGGAGAACCACCGGTTTCATCAGCATACCACATTACATCTGTACCTGTAGCCATAAGATCTGAAACAGTAGCACTGTCACAGAATGCCTGTGCATCTGCCATTGGTGCAGGAGTCACATTTACAGTAATAGCAACGGCAGCCCTTAGGCTTTCGCAGCCATTAAGTGTTTGCGATATATAATAAGTACCTGTAGCAATTGAGGCATCAGAAGCAAGTGGAGAACCACCGGTTTCATCAGCATACCACATTACATCTGTACCTGTAGCCATAAGATCTGAAACAGTAGC